>JACDDL010000101.1 GCA_013817045.1 Actinomycetota bacterium
GCGCCCAACCCCGATCAACCCCGCCGGACCTTCGACCAGGCCGCCCTCGAAGAGCTCGCCGCATCGATAAGGGAGCTCGGCGTCCTGCAGCCGCTCCTGCTTCAGAGGCGTCCGGCGGGCCGCTTCGAGCTCATAGCGGGGGAGCGCAGGCTGCGGGCGGCGCGCCGGGCCGGCCTCGACCACGTTCCCGCAGTGGTCGTCCAGACCGATCCGCGAGGCTCTTTGGAACGAGCCCTGGTGGAGAATCTGCACCGCGCCGACCTCAATCCGATCGAGGAGGGCTCCGCCTATCGCCAGCTCATCGACGAGGGTGGGTTGACCCAGGAGGCGCTGGCAAACCGGCTGGGGCGGAGCCGGGTGAGCATCACCAACGCCCTCCGACTGCTCGACCTGCCGACCTCGAGCCAGAGGCTCATGGCCGAGGGCAGGCTCACTGCGGGGCACGGGAAGGCGCTCCTGGGCCTGCAAGGAAATCCCTTCCAGGAGCGACTCGCCCGACGCGCCGTGCAGGAGGGCCTGTCGGTGCGCGAGACCGAGGACCTCGTCCGCCGCTACGGCGCCATCTCGGAGACACGCCCGGGAGGCTCCGGTACGCGTAGCTCGGCGCGCCCTCCGCTCGTGAGCGAAGCGCAGCGCCGGCTGGCCGATCACCTGCAAACCAGGGTGAGAGTCGAGATGGGCAAACGCAAGGGCAAGGTGACGATTGACTTCGTGTCGCTGGAGGAGCTCGACCGGCTGACGCGCAGGATCATCGGTGAGTCGGCGCCCGGGCAACCGACGGTCGTCACTCTCGACTGAACCCCGGGCCTCGAAGTGATGGGAGCCTCCGTTGCACCAGGGAGCTCGCCGACCGGGCCCCAGGGCAGCGAAAGTGGGCGCCCCTTTCTTGCCAAACGCCCCGCCCGCTCTTGCCAAAAGCCCCGCCCGCGGCCCCGCCCCAAAACCGCTAGGTCAGGTCGCTGTAGTAACGCTCCAGGCCCGTGACGATCGCCAGCGCTAGCGCCTTCAGGAACTCCCGGTCGTGCAGCCTCTTGGCCTCGTCGGGGTTGGTGATGAACACGGGTTCGATGAGGACCGCCGGCATGCGGGTCTCCTTGAGCACCGCATAGGAGCGACCGTGAGAACGACAGTTGTTCAGCCCGAGCCCGACCAGCTCGCCCTGGATGCCCTCTGCAAGCCGTTGCGCCGCCTGTGAGGTGCTGAAGTAATAGGTCGACGAACCCTCGGCCGTGGGCTCGCCATAGGTGTTGAGGTGCAGGGAGAGGAACATCTCGCCGCCGATCTGATTGGCGCGCCGAGCCCGTTCGGAGTTGTCGGGGTCTTCGGTCTCCGTGCGGGTGAGCCGGGCGGTAGCGCCTGCTGCGGCCAGGCGTTCGGCCACCTGCAGGGCGAGCTGCCAGCAAAGATCGGCCTCGCAGGCGCCGTTCGTGCCGGGATTGCCGCGGTCGGGGCCTCCATGGCCGGGGTCGATCACGACCACCGCCCCTCCCAGACCGCGACCGCCGCGTTCTGCGCGGCGTAGCTCCTCCCGCAGGCCTGCGGCCGTTCCCTGCCGATCGACCCGCAATCCCATAAGGGCGGAGTGGCTCCTGGGCCCGAACATGCCGTCTTCGGCGACTCCGTACTCCTTTTGAAAGGCGCGCACCGCAGAATCCGTGGCCCGTCCGAAGATGCCGTCGCTGCGTCCGGCGTCGAATCCGAGAGCGTTGAGCCGCTCCTGGAGCAAGACCACGTCGTCACCGCGCATGGGGGGCTGCTTGAGATAGAGGATGGCGTCTCCCAGTCGCCTTGACGCCCCGACAAGCTCACCCCAGGTGCTGGGCCCCACAATCCCATCCACGAGTATTCCCCGCTGCTGCTGAAACGTGCGCACTGCCTGCGTGGTCGAGTCCCCGAACCAGCCCGCGTTGTCCTCCACGGGAATGCCGAGCGCCCGCAACCGGGCCTGCACATCGGCTGCCTGGGTGGAGTGATCTCCTGGTTTGATCAAGTTGGCCACGGGTCGTCGAAGCCCTCGCAGAGGTGGATTGTGTGGAATGTCTGCCGGAACCCATGGCCTTGGAGCGGGCGCCGCCGACAACCGGAGCGTGCCGCGCAAGTCCCCATGCCGAATCCCGAAGGTTACTAAGTATGGCAGGGGCGACGGCCCCGGCCAAGACCCCTTTACCAGGCCGTTTCGGTCAGTGGGATGTCAGAGAGCATGCGCTCGGCGTCGATAGCGGCCATGCAGCCCATGCCCGCCGCCGTTATGGCCTGACGGTAGTGCGAATCCACCACGTCGCCGGCGGCGAACACCCCGGCGACCGAGGTCCTGGTGGTGTTCGGCTCCACGTCGATGTAACCACCCGTGAGGTCGAGCTTGCCCTCGAACAACCCGGTGTTGGGGGTGTGGCCGATTGCGACGAAGACTCCATCGGCGGCCAGCTCAGAGGCGGCGCCGGTCCGGGAATCCTCGAACCGTAGACCTTTCACCGTGGTGTCACCCACGATCTCCTGCACCCTCGCGTTCCAGATGAACTCGAGCTTGGGGTTGCCGAAGGCGCGATCCTGCATGATCTTGGAGGCGCGCAGCGTGTCTCGCCGGTGGACGACGGTGACCCTCGATCCGAACTTGGTCAGGAAGATGGCCTCCTCCAGAGCGGAGTCGCCGCCCCCCACCACTACGATCTCGCGATCGCGGAAGAAGAAGCCGTCGCAGGTGGCGCAGGTCGAAACCCCATGTCCAAGGAGCTCCCGCTCGCCGGGAACACCGAGCATCTTCGCCTGGGCGCCCGTCGCAAGGATGATTGCGTCGGCGAGGATCGTGCTCTCGCTCGTGGCGATGGAGAAGGGCCGGGTGGAGAAGTCGACCTCGGTGACGTTCCCGGACATGTACTCGGTGCCGAAGCGAGCGGCCTGCTTGCGCATCTGCTCCATCAGCTCCGGGCCGAGGATCCCGTCGATGAAGCCCGGATAGTTCTCGACCTCGGTGGTGAGCATCAACTGCCCACCTGCGTCCACTCCCTCGATCACGAGCGGCGCGAGGCTCGCCCGAGCCGAATACACGGCTGCGGTAAGCCCGGCGGGGCCCGAGCCGATGATCACCAGTCGACGAGCCTCGTTTGGGGTAGTCATGCCTCCTAGAACCTTTCCGACCTCAGCGGGATTCCCCGGCCCCTATCGGGCCACCGGAGCTCCCCAGGGGCTGCGGGCACCTCGCCGGCTCGCCCGGCCCCCGCAAACCCCACCACCGGACACTGAAGCGATGGACTGCGGGGCCCTGTGATCCGGGGATGAAGAATCCGAGCACCAGCACGCGGCGCCCGTCGAGCGTTCCGAGCGCTCCGTAGGCCGGCAGCGATTCCGGCTGCGCCCCGATGGCCTGGTTCAGACATGGCCCGAGCAGGGCGTTGTCCAGCCCCCGTTCGAGGGCGCGGGTGAACCGGCCCTGCAGACGACCGACGTCATCGGAGCCGTATACCCGGGCGAAAGCGCGAAAGGTCGGGCCCGTTCGGCCGAGCCGGGTCAGAGTTTTCTCGGTGAGCTCGGTGCGTCCTCGAACGACGAGCGGAGCCGGCGCCCTCAACGGGCGGGAGTCGGGCGCCTCGTCCATTGCCCTCGGGGCGCGGGAGCCGGTGTCGCCGTCCTCTAGTGCCCGTTCCTCCGCCGAGCCCGCGGTCCCGGCCCCCCCACCCTGGTCCGAGCCCCCGACCACGAGCCCCCCGGAACCAAGGTAGGCGAGAGCACCGGCGAAGAGGATCAGGGTGGCTGCGGCGACCCCGAGCCACGCGCCGGGCTGTATCCGCCTCCGCGACGCGCGTCGCAGGTTCCGGGGCGCGTCGTCCGGATCCGGGTGGACGTACGGATCCGCCACCGGGACCTCATGACGCAACCCACCGGCGATTCCGGCCCGCAGACGGGCGCGTTCGAGATCGTCCATGGCCTCAACCGGCGCACCCAGGAGGGATCTCACCGCAGCGAGCTCCCCTGCGCAGCCGGTGCAGCCTTCGAGGTGGCCCTCGACCGAGGCGGTCTCGGCGGGCGCCAAGTCCCCCCGGACGAGGGGCACGAGAAGCTCCGAGCAGCGCTCATGGGAGATGGCTGGTTGCAAGGTCATCGATCCTTTGACGGGCCCGGGGAGGATGGTTGTTCCAGGAGTTCGGCCAGCCTGCGCCGCCCCCTGCTTATCCGTGATTTGATGGTTCCGATGCCCACCCCGGTGAGGCGGGCGATGGCGTCGTAGGGAAGATCGCCGAGATCGTGCATCACGACCGCCTCTCGGTAGAGTGGGGGGAGGGAGGCCAGGGCGCGTGCCAGGTCGACCCGCAGGGCGATGCCCTCGTCGAAGCCGTGCGCGGGTGCGGCGGCGGGAGCAGCCTCGGCCGGATCGGCCTCGAGTGTCTCCCAGCCCTTCTTCTTCCGTAAGAGGTCGTGAGAGGCGTTGATCCCGATGCGGTAGAGCCAGGTGCCAAAGCTGGCCTCACCACGCCAGGTCGAGGCGCGCCGGGCTGCGATGAGGAAGGTGTCCTGGGTAGCGTCGAGCGCATCGGAGCGGTTGCCCGTCATGCGGAGGGCGAGGGCGAAGATCCGGTCCTCGTGCCGGCGGACCAGCTCGGAGAAGCTGTCCTGCCGGCCCTGCAGCCATCCCTCTAGGAGCTCTTCGTCGGTCGTCTCCCCGGCCACGGACGGCTCCCGTCAGCCAATGAATTTGACTTCGGCCAACGATGCGGCCCCGGCGTCTCCGCCGGGGAGCTTCGTGATCCAGACGAGCCAGTACCTGCCCCGGGCCCCGTTCGCGTTGACCTCGGCGGCGGCGGGAGCGCGGTTCTGCGTCCCGACCTCCGTGAACCCTGTTTCATCCCGGGGCAAGCTGTCGGCGGCCTTCACCTCGAAAGCGTAGCCCGGCTGGGCGGAGATGACCTTGATGCGCTGGACCTCCCGGCTCCTCCCGAGGTCGAACACGAGGCCCACCCCGGGCTTGGTCAGCGTCAGAGCGTCTTGGTAGGTCTCGGTCGACCAGGCCGTAGAAGGGTCCCCGTCGACGGCTAGGCCGGCTTCTTCGGGATGTTCGCTCTGACCCTCCCCGTAAGGGTCGAAGTCACCCACGCTCTCCACCCTCAGCGGCCGGCTCCGGGGAGCGTTCTGCTTGCCCCCCGGTCGCCCCCCGACCGCAGGGTCGCCGGGGTCTCGGTTCGCGAAGTTGACAGCCGCGACGGCGACGACCGCACCGATGACCACCAGTGCCATGGTGATCACCGCCCCGCGACGGTGCTTGCCCGTCCCGCCGGCGGAAGCCGGAAGGGGCGTCTCCCGGGTGCGGTCGCCCGAGGCATCGGTGGACAAGGCCCGGGTAGTCGGGGCACGGACCGGGTCGGCGAGATCCGGCGTCGTCGGGGGAGCGTCCACTTCGTCGCCGACCCCGCGATTGCGAACCTCGGCCGGTGCCGGGGCGGCCTCCGGACGGGAGCCGGGATCGGGAACCGCTGGGGACCTTCGTCTGTGCCGGCCGCCTCGCCGGGCCCTGGGCGGGCCGGGGCCGGTCGCCGCATCGCCCAGAGCTCCGGGGGGGCGCTCGTACGATCTCGCCGGGCCGAGGTTGTAGATCGCCATCTCCAGGGCCGAGCGCATCTCCTCGGCGGAGGGATAGCGGTCTCCGGGGTCCTTGGCAAGGGCCTTGAAGACGACGGTTTCGACCCGCTTGGGGACGTCGGCGCGCAGCCCCCTGAGGGATGGCGGCGCCTTGTTCACGTGCTGCATCGCCGTCGCAATCTCGGTATCGGCCTGGAACGGGGGATGCCCGGCCAGAAGCTCGTAGAGCAGAACGCCCACGGCGTAGAGGTCGGAACGGGCATCGGGCTCCTCGCCCTGCGCCTGCTCGGGTGAGATGTGGGTGACGGTGCCGAGGATGACCCCGGTCGAGGTCAGATCGCTGAGGGCGAAGGCGGCCTTTGCGATGCCGAAGTCGGCGACCTTGAGGTCCCCGTCCTCGGACAGGAGGACGTTCTCCGGCTTGACGTCCCGGTGGATGACTCCCTTGCGGTGGGCGTAACCGAGAGCCCCGCAGATTCTGCTGCCCAACTCGAGCGCCCGGGCCGGGGCGAACGGCCCGGCCTGCCGCAGCGAGTCCTTGAGGGTGCCTCCGGGGCAGTACTCCATGACGATGTAGTGGCGATCGGTGCGGTCATCGAATGCAGCCTCGTGCCCGGTGTCGTAGATGGCGACGATGTCGGGGTGCGTCAGCCTGGCCGCGGCGAAGGCCTCGCGTCTGAACCTCTCGATGAACTGCTCGTCCTCGGACAGCGCCGGATGGAGGATCTTGACGGCCACGGTCCGAGCCAGCACCTGGTCCCGGGCGCGCCAGACCGTGCCCATACCGCCCGCGGCGATCCGGGACTCGAGAACGTAGCGCTGGGCAAGGGTCACAGTCTCCGGTGTCATCCCGGAGATGCTATTGGGTGAGGGCGCTGCCATCCGCCGTAGCTACTGCCCAGTGGTGGAGGGGGCCGATGCGGGCGACGAGCAGTGTGTCGGCGCGACGGCGGATTCGGATGTGAACCCGGCCCTCGATATCGACAGTCACTTTGACGACCCGGGCCCCGGCCAGTTGGGCGGTAGGGCGCGCCGCCTCCACCAGGGCGGCGTTGTCGACTGCGTTGAGGGTGTCATCGGCCACCGATACCGAGAGGCTGTGTGCGAGCTCGTCGACGGTGGATTCGAGACCCACCGTGTTGACGGCTATCGCGCCGAAATCGAAGAGGATCACAGCCAGCATTCCGCCAACGACGGCGAGCTTCAGGAACCAATCCAGAACTACGCCGCGTTCGTCCGAGCACTTGTGCATGCTCGTCTATCGGCTCGGCGCGCCGAAAAGTAAGCGGGGTCAGGAAATCCGCCGGCGCAACAGGCTCCGGACGGCCTCGAGCTCCTCGATCCGCAACAGGTAGGCGAGCAGTCCGTAGGCGACAACACCGACGAGCACGGGCGCGAGAACGGCTGAAGCCTGACCTGTGAGGGTATCGGTCGCCACGACGCTCTCCGCCGCCGAGTAGGCCGCCCACACCGCAATTCCCATGCCCGCGGAAGCGGTGGCGATCTTGGCCCCCGTAACCCCGAAGCGCGCCATTTCGAGCCCTCCGATCCTGCGAGACAGGATCAGCCCCTGTATTACGACTCCGAAGCTGTAGCCGATCGCATGGCCCACTGCGAGCCCCTGCACGCCCAATATTCCGAACAGGACGATGTTGGCGGCGATGTTGATCGCGACCGCAGCGCAATTGACCATGAAGGGCGTCCGCGTGTCCTGCGTTGCATAGAACGCCCGGAGCAGGAGTTGAAACAGAGAGAAAGGGACGAGCCCCAGCACGAAGAATCTCAAGACGGATGCAACCAGCTCGGTCGACTGAGAGGTGGTGATGCCGTTCTGAAGCAGCAGCCGCACTATCGGCGCGCCGAGCACCACGTAACCCACTGAGGCGGGAAGAATCAGAAACAACGTTGCTCGCAGACCGTCCGAAAGTCTTGCTCTGAAGTCATCCCATCGTTGGTGCACCGCAAGCTCGCTCATGTTCGGAAGCAGCGCAGTGATGACCGAGACGGCAAAGAGCCCGTAGGGAAGTTGAAAGAAGGTGAAAGCCGCTACGTAGGCCGTGTAGGCGCCCTTCTCTCCCCTCGCCAGCCGTTGAACGATCAGATATCCGACTTGGTTTGCCATCACATATCCCACGACGAATACCGACAATCCGGCGAGCTTTCTAACAGAGGGATGGGACACCGAGAAGGTCAGCCTGTAATGTCCCAGGCCTCGCAGGAAGGGGAGCTGCCCAAAGGCCATGACAGCTACTCCGAGAGTGGTTCCCGCACCGATGAGAATCAGTTGTCCTGTAGTGACCGATGCGAGGTCGACCGCGCCATAGGTCGAGGCGAAGTACAAGAAGATGGCTATAACGGTCAGATTGTTGAGGATCGGCGTGTACATGGGCGGGCCGAAGCGTTTGTGCGCATTCAAGAGACCGGCAGTGATAGCGGCCAGCGCGTAGAACATTATTTGAGGGATGAACAGACGAAGCAGGAAAGTGAGCGCCCGCTGTTGCCCCGGAACGTCAACCTCGTAGAACCTCGCCAGCATGGGCGCTGCGAAGATTCCCAGAACTGTCATCACGCCGAGAAAGAGAAGCGAAAGATTGATGATTGCGCTGCCGACCTCCCACGCGGAGTCGCGGCCCTCCTTCTCGAGCAGCTCGACGAACACCGGCACGAACACCGATGTCAGGATTCCTCCCAGTAGGAACTCGTAGATGATGTTGGGAGCGGTATTACCGAAGTTGTAGGTGTCCGCGAGGCGCGTTTCCACTACACCGAGTGCTGCAGTGACGGCAGCCAATCGCGCCAACCCCGTGACGCGCGATAACACCGTTCCGCCCGTCATGAGAGCGGTTGAGCGCGCTAAGGAGCTCAAGTGGCGGTGGTCTGCGCGCTGGGCCGTCCACCTCGGCGTCGAATGATTGCCCTGTTTACGTAGAACAACACGAGGAAGGCAAGGGCGCCGAACGTCAGGCCGAGGGCGATGCGGTTGAACTGCGTGGAAGTGACTGCGATCCTCCTTTGGCTACCCGGAAGGGCAAGTCCATCGGGAGTCTGCAGGTAGACCTCCAGGGAGGAGGTGCCGCTGGCCTCGGCGGTGGCTTCGACTTCCAACGGCTGCTGTTTGCCCGGCGGGATCGTGCGCACGATGCTTTCTTCGATGGATAGCTTGGGGGCCGCGAAGGTGATGCGGACCTTCACGGGATAGGCGGCGTCGTTGAAGGCCTCGAGGCGGATCTGGCCCTCGCGGGACGTCAGGGTGATGCGGTCCGGCGCGCCGAGCCGGACCTTCGCCATCTCGCCGTACGCCTCGCGCGCTGCCTCGGTGGCGTAGGTGAGACCCTTCGCCTGCAGCATGTCGTCCCCCCACCACAACATGCTCTGCGCCACGAGGAGGTTGCGGCCGAGACGTTCGACTATGGCCTCGGGGGGCTCCAGCGAGCTGAAACTCTGGAGGGTGGTGTGCGCCTCCTCCAGCGTGGTCGCGAAGTCGGCGCCGGGCTGATCCGATGCGTTCCCCAGGGACGGCACCGTGGATTGATGGGAGGGAGACCCCCTGCGCAGCCCCTGGGCCGGGGTGACCATCTCGAGCCAAGGGGCCGCAGCGAACGCCTCGAGAAGCCGGTTCATCGATCCCGGTGGAGGATGCCACAGGGGCGGGATCGTCGCCTGAACCACGCGCGCCGACCTGCCGGGGAGCTCCGCCCAGATCGTGGCGGTTTCGGCGAGCAGCGTCTGAAGGGCGAGGCGGTCGAGCCCGGGTTGCCGGCCGAGGTCGGCTAAGCGCTGCTGCAGACCCTTGTCGGCCACGAAGCCGGACGCCGTCCCCACCTTCGTGCTGGTCCTCACCGGGCAGGTGAAGCTGGCGAAGGGCTCGGTGCAGCCCTCGCCTGAGAGCTCGAGGGAACCCTGCAGCGACCGGCCCGAGAAGAACAGGCGGCCGGCCGCGTTGCCTAGCTGAAGCTCCTGCAGCGTGCCGGTGTCGATGCGACCACCGGGAGGCAGCAGCCACCTCTGCCCGAAGTCGTATCCCAGAGCTTTGTCGAGCACCTGCTCGCCGACCCCGAGTTGCGTCTGGCTCGGGGAAAGGCCGGGACCGCTGCGTTCGGCGGACGGCAGGTCCGCAAAGGAGTAAGGGACGAGCAGTGGTTGGACGTCGTCGAGCACGAGCAGGGAGCCCAGCCGGTCGAGGACGGCTGCGGCGTTCTTGGCCCCGGGAGCACCCGCCCCCAACTGCTCCGTGCCGGCGTCGCCGGTGCGCCGGTAGCCGTTTTGCATGTCGGTCAGCTCCTCTATCAGCCTCGGGGTCGGAGCAAGGGCGATGCGCAAACCCCCCGATTTGGCCGGCGATGTGGTCCTCGGGGCGCGGGCGGGGCCTCCGCGGTTGCGCGTCGGGCCCCGACGTGGGCGGGGAGCGGCGAGCGGTTCTTTGGAGGCGGTGAGGCGCCGGATCACGTCGACGGTTCCCGCCAGCCATCCGGACCTTCGCACCGCGTCCTCCAGCGGCCAACTTCCGGAGGCGTCTGCGGGGAAGGTTCCATCCGGAGCCCGCGCCGGCAGGGCAT
>JACDDL010000309.1 GCA_013817045.1 Actinomycetota bacterium
CGTCGCCCTCCAGCGAGCGCGCTCGCGTCAGCAGCTCGAGGGCGGTGCCGTCCACCCCTCCCGCCGGAGTGACCTCTGCGTAGATCCAGACTTCGGGCATCAAATGGCCTTGGCCTCGGCGAGGAGATCCGCGATCCGGGCGGCCGCTTCATCCTCGGCAACCATGGCGCCGGACTTGCGCTCGTCAACTGGAGAGATCGCAACGATCTCCTGCTTGACCTCGGCGTCGGCCCCCGTGATGCCGAGGTCACCCAGGGTCAGGTGCTCGAGTGGCTTCTTCTTCGCGGCCATGATCCCCTTGAACGACGGATAACGGGGTTCGTTCACCCCCGCCGTAACGGTGACCAACGCCGGAAGAGGGCACTCGACCACGTGATAGCCGTCGGCGGTTTGACGATCAACCCTTACCGCTGATGCGGACGCGGTAAGGGACTTGGCGAACGTCACCTGTGGAAGGCCGAGGATCTCGGCAAGGGAGGACGGCATCGTGCCGGTGTATCCATCGGTCGACTCCACCCCGGCGATCACCAGGTCAAAGTCGGCGCGCCGAATGACGGCCGCCAGCACCCGGGCAGTGATGAGGCTGTCGGCGCCAGCGAGGGCATCGTCCGAGATCAGCACGCCCCTATCGGCGCCCATCGACAGCGCCCTCTTGACGGCCTCGACGGCCTGGGCCGGCCCCATCGACACGACGGCGACCTCTCCCCCCAAAGCCTCCTTGAGCAGCAGGCCCGCCTCGATCCCATACATGTCGCCCGGGTCCAGCACACTCTGGACTCCGTCACGCTTGATCCGATTGTCCTGTATCTCAACCGGAGCGTTGGGGTCGGGGACGTGCTTGATGCATACGACGACGTTCACTTGCCCTCCTAGGACGGCGCTTGGTCTGTGGCTCGCCTCGGCGCCCGGCCGAGCCTACCGCCGCCATGGTTCGTCCCACACCCAGAGGCCATCGGTCCTGCCCGCCCCGGCCGGCTGCGCCGGTTCCAAGCTCCGGCTCGAGGAAGCCGGGCGCCGCCTGGCCCCGCGCCGGTTCACCGACCGGCGAACTCCGCCCTGCCCGGCCCCTTCTCGGCAAAGGACTCCATACCCGTCTTCTGGTCCTCGGAGGCGAAGAGGGAGGCGAATGCCTGACGCTCGATCAGGAGACCGGTTGCCAGATCGGTCTCGATCCCCGCCTGAATGGCCTCTTTTGCGGCCCGGAGCGCCACCAGCGGGCCTCTGGCGAAAGTCGCGGCGAGCTCTCCGGCGCGCCGGGTGACCTCGGGGGCCGGGACCACCTGGTTGACGAGGCCGATGGCCGCCGCCTCCTGGGAATCGACAAGGCGCCCGGAGTAGATGAGCTCCTTCCCACGGCCCAGCCCCACGAGTCGCGGGAGGCGCTGGGTGCCCCCCGCACCGGGAATCACGCCGAGGTTGATCTCGGGCTGTCCGAAGCGCGCGTCATCGGCGCAGATGCGGAGATCGCACGCAAGCGCAAGCTCGCACCCACCCCCGAGGGCATATCCGTTGACGGCCGCTACGGTCACCATCGGGGCCCCCTCGAGTCGCGTCAGGACCCGCTGAAAGAAAGAGATGTAGTCCGTCGCGGAGATGGGGCCCAGAGTCATCATCTCCTTTATGTCTCCGCCGGCGGCGAACACCTTGTCGCCCCCAGAAATCACAAGGGCATGGGCACGCTCGTCGCCGAGGGCGAGATCCAGTGCCGCGTCGATCTGGCCCAGTACCTCGGCGCTCAAGGCGTTGACGGGCGGCCTGTCGATCCGTATCGTCCCGACCCCGTCGCCGGCTACCTCCAAGTGGACAAGCTCCGCCACGATTCCTCCTCTATCGACGGGTAAACGGCCTAACCACCAAGGCTACGATGATGTCGTGAGCGGAGACTTCAATCGGGCCCTCGAAAGGGCTTTGGCGCAACACCCTCCCCACCATCCTGAGCCCGGCGGAGCGAGGGCGGCGGCAGTGCTCATTCCCATCGTGGCCGAGCCCGAACCGACGCTCCTGTTCACCGTCCGGACGGAAACCCTTCCGAGCCACAAGGGCCAAATCTCTTTTCCCGGAGGATCGATCGACCCCTCCGATCCGACGTCCGAGGCCGCCGCTCTGAGAGAAGCCGAAGAGGAGCTGGGCCTGGGCCCCTCCGCCGTCCGCATACTCGGCGAGTTGGACACAGTGCTCACCCATGTGTCCGGTTACATCGTCAGCCCGTTTGTCGGCTGGATCGACAAGCATCCGTCGCTGGCGCCCAATCCCACCGAGGTTGCACGGGTGCTTCTGGTACCCCTGGCGCAATTGACCGACCAGATCCGGGCCGAGCCCGGCTTCTCCCACGGCGGCCGGACCTATCCGACCGAAGCCTGGATATGGCGCGGTTCGGTCATATGGGGGGTCACGGCGCACCTGCTCAGGCTGTTCTTCGAAGTCCTGGCGGAAGCGGGGCTCGCCGAAGCTCCTGCGGCGCCCTCGGTACCGTGGCCCCTGTCGTCGTAGTCGCGGTCAAGCCCTCGCCTTCGCCCACAGGGCTCAAGGCTCCCGCCGCCGACGGGCTGCAGACCGCGGGCGCAGTCCTGTCAATCATCCTCGCCATCGCGGCGGGAGTGCTCGCCTATCGGGTCATTCGGGGAGGGCGCGGCATCTAACTCGCTCGGGAACATCTGCGGCCGTTCGTCCGTCCAACCACCGACAACCCGAAACCGAGGAGAAGGCAATGACGGACGGCCGCAGGACGCTCAGGACACTGGTTACGTTGGGGATGCTTGGGGCGTTGCTGGCCGGCTGCAGCGGCTCCGACGCCGGTGGTAGCTCGGGTGGTGGGAGCGCAGATGACGCAGTGGCCGAGCGAGCGGCGCGGCCGGCCCCCAGCGGGTCGCTCGAATCTCAGGACGCGCCGCAGATCCAGAGCATGGCTCTTCCCACGG
>JACDDL010000102.1 GCA_013817045.1 Actinomycetota bacterium
TCGGTGGCGGTGACTTCGGTGGTGGCGACTTCGGTGGCTAGTCGACCAGCCCGGCCGTTCCCTGATCCGAGCAACGTTCGGTGCCGCAAATCCCATAGCACTTCCTCGGCTCGCTCAAGCTCGACCATGGCGCACGACTGTCACCTCCGTACCGAAGTCGGCCTGCGAACAGGCCACCGGTAGCGACAGTACAGACACCCGCGCGCCCCTCTTGTGCCACATCTGGGCCGGTCATTTTGTCTCTTTGCACCTCTTACAGCGCCCGACCCGCCACTGCGTGAACGCTCTGGTGCAAGGGCCGCTCGGCTTCCGGTTAGCTGTAGCCGTCAGACCATCCGATTGTCTACCGCTGCTCTGGAGCGATCAGTGTCCTGCCAACCACGAAGGTGAGGAGAGCGCCATTTGCTTGAGGAAACGTGGTCTTGTTCAACCTGGGCCGACCAACGTGCTTGTTGTCTACACGGAGTGAGGCGCGGGTTGCACTAGAGCTCCGTCCGAAACTGAGCCGCGAAACCCGTTCAGCTCATGGAGCTCTCATGAGCCTCCATCCAGCGAGCTTCAGGCGTCGGTTTACACATAACGACCTTTCTTTCATCGACCACTACCTGATCGAGAACCTGCTCACCGAAGAAGAACGGTTGACAAGGCCGGCAGGGAATCGCAAGTAGCCTCGTGTCGCGGACTACGATCTGGCAACGGATCCAAGCCCAACAACGCAAGCCGACCAGGAGAAGATCAGATTGCCGGCGTCCGGCGCACCCATCTCCGTGCAAGGGTTGGCGCACGCCTTCCGTTCGGGGTCGGGAAGCGTGTCCGCTCTTGACGGAGTAGATCTGGAAGTGCCGCCCGGAGGCTACGCGTCACTGATCGGTGCATCCGGGGCCGGCAAGACCACTTTGCTGGCCATCCTCGGCGGGCTGGAGCCACCTCAGCGAGGCAGCGTCGTGGTGGGCGACACCGATCTCTTCGGCCTCGAGGGTGACGGCCTCGCACGCTACCGGCGCTCCACCGTCGGCTTCGTGTTCCAGCATTTCGGGCTGATCGGAACCCTCTCTGCGCTCGAGAACGTGGAGTTGGCGTCGATTCTGACGTCTCTTCCCCGGCGAGCGCGTCGTGCCCGCACTCTTGCCCTTCTCCACGCGGTGGGCCTCGGACAACGTACAACCCACAAACCCGGCGAGCTCTCCGGCGGCGAGCGGCAACGTGTGGCGATCGCACGCGCTCTCGCCAACGAGCCTCGCCTGATACTTGCCGACGAGCCCACCGGAAACCTCGACGAGGCCTCGGCGCAGGGCGTCATCGAGCTGTTGGAACAGCTTCACGCCGAACGCGGCTGCACCATACTCGTCGTCACCCACAACCGGGCAATAGCAGGCCGGGCGTCGCAACGGATCGCACTGTCCCAGGGCCGAATCGTGCCTGCATCGAATGGCCCCTCCGCTGATTGGGAGAGCTCCGGACTCGACCGGCGCAGCGATGGCGGCCGGTCGGAGTGAGCTTCCGGGACGCCTTCGCCCTTGCGCTGAAGGAAGTGATGAGGCGGCTGGGGCGCTCGGTGCTGACGCTTATGGCCGTTGCTCTGGCCGCTTGTCTGTTGACCGCGCTGGTGCTGATCTCGAGAACCGCGGAAACCGAGGTCCTGCGGCAGCTTGCAAAGGGTGGACCGCTCGCGAGCATCAAAGTCGCAGCAGCCGCCCCCGATCCCTCTCAACTTGCCAATGACAACGCCCGCCCCGGTTCACCTCGCGATCTGGGCCCTCAGGCAGCGCGCGCGATAGGGCAGCTTCCCGACGTGACATCGGTGGTGCCGGTGATCACGAGCCGGATGATCTTCGTACCCGGGCCCGGTGCCGGGCGATCTGAGCCGCCTTATTTCTACGACACGGCCGTCGGCGCCGATCTTCGCGACCCATCTCTGCTTCCCATAAGTGTTCTCGCCGGCCGGCTCCCCGCTCCAGGCTCGCTCACCGAGGTGGCCGTCACCCCCGGATACCTCGAGCGGCTGAGGCTCGATCCAACCCAGCCCGAGAAGGTGGTAGGCGACGGGCTGGAGATGGGGGCGCCACGAGTCTTCGACGACCTCGAGGAGCAGACGTTTCGCGCTCTGTGGCAGCGCACCGAGATCGTCGGGGTCGTGGCTCAAGAGGCCGCACCCGGAGGAATCGTCACCACCATCGAGCACACGCGCCGGGCGCAGAGATGGTCTGCCGCCAGCGACGGCGACACCGGTGATCTCGACCTCTCCGACTCTCCGTACACCGGCCTTGTAGTGGTGGCCGATGGGCTCGACAGGATCGGGAAGGTGCGAAGGCAGATCACCGACATCGGCTACTCGACGAGCGCCCCGGAGAACCTGATCGCATCCGTGCAGCGCTACCTGAACGTGGTCGAGATCGTTCTCACGGCGATCGGATCGATCGCCCTCGTGATCGCCTGTCTCGGTATCACCAATGCCTTGCTGGCTGCGGTGCGAGAACGGCGCCGGGAAATAGGAGTATTGAAAGCGATCGGTGCTCGCGACCGGGATGTGCTTTTTGTCTTCTTGATAGAGGCGTCACTATTGGGTGCCTTGGGAGGTGTTCTTGGGAGTCTCGGGGGCTGGGCCTCTGCAAGCGTCGTGGGAATAGTCGTGAACAGCTACCTGACTGCACAAGGGCTGCTGGGGGTCCACTTGGGGCCCTCCTGGGGAGTCCTTCTTCTAGGTGTCCTTGGATCGACCTTGCTGGCGTCTGTGGCGGGGGCCGTGCCGGCGCTCAAAGCCGCCCGGTTGCCGGCTCGAGAGGCGGTGAACGAATCCTGAAACGAGCCTCGACCGCCGGTCTGCTGGCCGTGGTTTTCGTGCTCATGGCATCCGGGTGCAGTGACGATGATCAGGGCATGCCCAGCTCGATCCCCGCGACCAAGCCCCTGCCGCGTCTCCTCTATGTCGCCGTCGGCGCCAGCGAGACCTACGGCCTGGGCGCGACCGATCCGCTGCGCGAATCCTGGCCCCAGGTCTTTTATCGCAAAGCACTTCCCCGGCGCGCCTCGTTCGTCAACCTCGGCATTCCGGGGGCAACCGTCGCCGATGCCCTCACCAAGGAGGCTCTCTACACCGCGAAACTGGAGCCGGAGCTTGTCACGGTATGGCTGAACGTCAATGACATCCTGTCCGGCGTAGGCGTCCAAGCCTACGAGCGTGACCTGGACAAATTGCTGAAGCTGGTCACCACGGACGACGCCACCACGGTTCTCATAGCGAATACACCGCCTCTCGAGTGGCTGCCGTCCTACCGGGCCTGCCTTCCGAACCCCCCTGCAGGCGCGCCGGAATGCCAGTTCGAGGGAACCTGGCCCCGCCCCAAGGTCGTCGACCGCCTGATAGCGACCTACAACTCGGCGATAGACCGAGCCGCTGCGCGCGTGGGTGCATCGGTGGTCGATTTGCACGCGGCGACATTCGCCCTGGTGCGACGTGGCCGAGGGGCGGATCTCGTGTCGGGGGATGGCTTTCATCCGAGCACCGAGGGTCACAGGGAGGTTGCGAGGGCCTTCACCGAAGCATTCGCAGGAGTACCCCAAGGCTGACGTCTCACACAGCGCGCCGCCGGACCGTGCACCCCTGGACGCAGAACAGGACCGGAGCGTCCGTGGACGACTTCCGGTCCTGGTTGTCTGCTATGGCAAAGCCCTTACAGGGTTACGGCTGCGCCCCCTGCCATGGCGCCGGAGTCGGCGGCAAGGAACGGCGCCACCGCCTTCAAGACCTCGTCTTTGGACATCGCCGTCTCGGTGGCGCCCATGTAGACGCCGCCTTCGGGGGCAAGACCCAAGAGGTCGCCCACGACCGCCGCATGGCGGGCCTCGACACCGAAGATGCCGGCGGCGGCCTGGAGGATGTCGGGATTGGTGATGAATCCGGCGGCGCCGAGATAGGCCGACACACCGGTGTTCTCGAACACGTGGGCTGTCTTCAGGTAGCTCTTGGCCGAAGCAAAGGACTTCCCGAAGTCGACCGCGGGGGCCTTGACCGGGGTGCCGCCGAGCTTTTCGATGGTCTGGGACAACGCCGCCACATGGGCGTCCTCATCGGCGCCGACGGCCTCGAGGTAGGTCTTGTCCTTGCCCGACAGCAGTCCGGCTGCGTTTCCCTGGCGGTAGAACTCAGACTCCAGGTACTCGAGCGTCAGAGCGTAGTTCAAGACGTCGACGTCGCCGGAGAAGTCCGAGCTCTGGGCGTAGGCGAAGCGGGTTGACAGCATCTGCAGGGCCACGGTCGCCGGCAGCGCCGTCGCCGAGCCCTTTATGAATAGTCTGCGGTTCATCGATCTCACCTTCTACTTGAGGAACGGCTTGGCGGCCTTTAAGACCTCGGCCATGGTGGCGGTCTTTTCGACCGGTGCGGGGAACGGATTGCCTCCGGTCAAATCGGCGAGGATCGCCGCGTGGCGGGACTCGACTCCGGCGATGGATGCGGCTGCGGCCAAGAGGTCGGGGTTCTTTATCTCGGTGACCTGGCCGTGGTAGGCGGTTACGCCGAGCTCTTCGAAGGTTGAGGCGGTCTTTAGAAACCCGTCTTTGGACTTGAAGGTCGCCCCGGGGTACTTGAAGCCGGGCTTTTTGACCGGCTTTCCACCGAGGTCGGTGATGGTCTGGGACAGGGTCGAGACGTGAGCCTGCTCGTGGGCCTTGATCGGGCTCACCAGCGCTTCGTCGCGTCCCGACAGGATGCCGGCGTCCAGTCCCCGGGTGTAGAAGTCTGCTTCGAGATACTCCAGGGTGAGCGCGTAATTCAAGATGTCGATGTCGGAGTTGCCCTGGGCCGAGGCCCACTGCCTGCCGAGGCCTCCTGCGACGAGGGTCGAGCCCACGCCCACGATTCCGGCCCATTTGATGAAGTTCCTGCGGTCGGATTCGTTGTCGAACTCGATGACCGGTTGGCCGTCGAAGATCTGGTTGTTGGTCACGCTTGCCACCTCCTTGTGTGTGAGTCGTGTGAAATTGCTGACAACTGAGGTTCGGCCCCCGGCTACCTTCTGGCTTGGATCCGTCGGCGGAAAGTCGCAGAAAGTTTCCATATGACTACGTAGTGGGGTGAGGCATGGGGGGTTCACCCTGCGGCCGGAGGGGCCTAAAGAGGGCTAAACCGCTATGTGGAGGATCTGCCTGAAACCGCCTTGGCCCGAACAACTATCCGGTAGGTCCGGTAGCCCTTGGGATGGCAGGCAAACATCGTGATCGAGCGTACCTTCGGCCTCTTGGGCTGCTCGAGGACGAAATCGGCGTACTCGGCCTCCGGGACCACGGTGTTCTTCGTCACCTCGAATCGGACCATCTTCTCGCCCGTCAGTTTCGTCTTGACGGTGTCACCAGGCTCGAGCAGATTCAGATCACCGAACGGGTGCGTATAGGTCGTGCGGTGACCCGAAAAAACCGCATTCCCTGGTTGGCCGGGCAATGGCGTTCCCGGCCAGTGGCCCGGCCCTTCGATGAGTATCTCTTCGTGAACACCGTCGCGAAAGGCTACGTCAAGGTTGATCTCGGGTATTCGCAGCCGCCCGATAGGCAGAAAACGTTCCTTCGGAATCACAAAACGGATCCGTTTGGTCTTCTTGCTCCCGGCGATCGGTGAATCACCCTTGACACGGTCCTTGTTGCCGGCGGCCGAACCGTTTGATCCGTTATCACCACCGTCATCCTTCAAGTTGTTCAGGATGCGGGTGACCTTGGGCTCCTCGGGCTCGCGTGTGGCCCAGGCCGACCAGATCAAGATGCCGATAATCGCCGCTGCCACAACGGCAGCTATAGGTTTGATCTTTTCCCGGGTCACACTAACGACTGTACGGGCTTTCCAGCGCTATGGGATGTTCGCTGGTGATAGGTCGTGGGTCCGGCGCGCCAAATGCGTCTGAGAGTATTGGCCGCATCGAAGCCAACGATCCCGGGTTGACGGATCCCCACAACATCCTAAAAGGAATAGCGCTCGCCGCTCTGAGCTCAGTCGCGTTTGGCACACTGGCCGTTATTGCAAAGCTCACATATCGGGTCGGGGCTCAGCCCGTCGCTCTTCTCGCCGCACGCTTTGCATTCGCCGCCGTGTTGCTTTCCCTGGCGCACCTGACTATGGGACGGTCGCTGAAGATCGCACCCAAACGGGCAATACGTCTCATGCTCTTGGGAGGACTCGGGTACGCTTCAGAGGCCGCCCTATTTTTTCTGGCGTTGGATAGATCGCCCGCTTCCGTTGTCTCCCTTATCTTCTACAGCTATCCCTTGTGGACCGGACTCATGGCTTTCGCTACCCGTTTGGAGCCGTTCAGGTGGCGGCTGCTGGCCGCTTTCGTCATCGGTTTCTCGGGGATTGCGATGATCTTCTCGCTGCCTGCGGGCGGCCTCGCCGGTCCTCTTCTTGCCCTCGCCGCGGCAGTTGCAGTCGCCGTCTTCTACGTGGTGGCTCAGGTAGTGATACGAGACGCCGATACGAACGCGGCCGCGCTATGGACTGCCACAGGAGCGATGCTCGCTCTGACTCTGAGTTGTCTGATCTTGGGCCAGGGGCTTCCGGCCGCGGCGCTCCCGGGTGCCGCAGGATTGGGTGTCGCAACCGCCGTAGCCTTCACTGCGATGTACGCGGCTATCGCGCGCATCGGGTCCTCGAGGGCTACCATCGCCGCGCTGCTCGAGCCCATAACCACGGTGCTATTGGCTGCACTCTTTCTTGCGGAGGCTCTTACCTGGAGGGTCGCTCTAGGCACCGCTCTGGTCGCCGTGGCGCTTCCCCTGGTTGCGACATCGCAACCGGCCACCCGTTGAGCGAGGTCTAGCTCTTCGCGTGCGCCAATGCCAGGACCTCGGCCACCAACTCGTCGGCGTCCACTGGTTTGATGCAATGGGATGCCGCACCGGCCTGCTCGGCGAGCCACTCGTCCTGTCGTCGCTCGATCAGCATCAGGATCGGCACCGCAGCAAGCTTGGGGTCCTGCGCCATGTCTCGAGCGAGCCCGAAACCACCCGAGCTCCCCGTCTGGATGTCGACGATGGCTACGGACGGCGTCTTGTCGTGCATCCACTCCCAGGCCTCGCGCGCATCGCTCGATAGGGACACCTCGACCCCAGTCGGGAACCCGAAACGGACCTCTTCCTGGACCTGCTCGTCGCCGGTTACGACCAAAACCCTCAGCGGCTCGGCCATCTCACCACCAGCCGGTCCCAGCAGGCGTTCGGCGGCGAGAAATTCGCTCAGGGGAGTCCCTTCGCTGGACCACACCGCTCGGGCGACATCCGAGTTGACGCCCTCGAGATCGATCTCGAAACCGGTCTCCATCGCCTGGAGCCGCCCAAGAGACTGCACGAACTGGGCGGCGGCAGTCTCTGCCTGGGGTACCGCTTCCACGAGGAACGGGGTGTAGGAGGGCGCGAAGCGGGCCCCACAGAAAGGGCAGCGCCCGGGGGCGTCGGAGCCCGGCCCTATCTGAGACAGGAGAAAGATCCTGTCGCAGGTGCGGCATCGGGCTTCGATCTTCACCTTCCACCCCTCATGACGCTAGTACGGCCCGCCGGTTCGACAAGTATCCTCACACAGATTATGGGCGACGAGAGGTCAGGGGCCGGCACGATCGGGAGCTTATCGAGCTTCTCAATGAGCTAAGGGTAGCGCTACCCGGGATCCAGGTTCTGTTCGCGTTCCTGTTGACCGTGCCCTTCAGCCAGGGCTACAGATCAGGCACCGCGCGACGCCGGCCGGGGCGCGGGAGGGCGCCTCTGACTTACTTCGGAATTGCGCAGACCGCCATTCCCCGCTTCTCGAGGTAGCGCTGGTGGTAGTCCTCCGCAGAGTAGAAGTGTGAGGCCGGATCTATCTCGGTCACCACTTGCTTTCTGTAGCGCCCCTGCACCTTGTCCCTCGACGCGATTGCCTGGGCTGTCTGCTCTGGACCGTGGGTGAAGATCGCCGAACGGTATTGCGTTCCGATATCGAACCCCTGCCGGTTGCGCTGAGTCGGGTTGTGCTCGTCCCAGAAAACCTCTAGAAGCTCCTCATAGGAGATCTCGTCTGGGTCGAACTCGACCTCTACGGCCTCGGCGTGCCCCGTCCTTCCGGTGCAAACTGCTTTGTAGTCGGGGTTCTCGGTGGATCCGCCGGTATAGCCGACGAGCGTTGAACGCACCCCGCGGGTGCGCCGGAACGCTGCCTCCACTCCCCAGAAGCATCCTGCTGCGAAAGTTGCCTTTTCGGTTTTGTCCATACCGTCATTGTGCCACCTGCCTGGGGGTTCAGGAGCAGGCCAGGACGCTTTCTCACGACGGCTGCACCGACGCGGCTACCCTTCCCCTCGCCAGTGTCCCCAGATGGCGTAGGTCACTGCCGGGACACCTTCCTCCTCGTCTCCCTGCTGGTTGACAAAAAGAGTTCGGCCCCTGGGGTCGAACGTTGCTCCCGCGAACTCGGTCTCGTTCCTGTTCGCTCGTGCGAAGTCAAATATGCGTCCGCTCGGTGTAAGCCCGCGCACGTACTGGGGAGGTTCGGAGTCTTCACACAGAAAGAGCACGCCGCCCGGCCCCACCACGAGATTGTCTGGGTTCTTGAGTTGGTCCGGTCCAGGCGATTCGTAGATGAGGGTGAGGGTCTCCTTGCCGGGGTCGTACTCCCAGACCTGACCCAGACCGGCGACGCCACCTTCGGTGCAATCGAAGTACACCTTTCCCCCGCCGACCCAGGCGCCCTCCGGACGGTTGAATCCGGCTGCGGCGAGATCGTGCGCTTGGTCCCTCACTGTGTCGGTTGCCGGGTCGGGATCCTCAATCGGGACCCACGCGACGTCAAAGGCCTCGCCTACGGGAAAGCCGTCGGTGTTGGCGTCTTCGACATCCACAAGCGTCAGCGCTTCCAACTTGCCGGTCGTCGAAGCAAGGGGCCGGTCCCGTCCCGGAGTTTGATCCGGAAGGTAACGATAGAAGCCCGCGTCGTAACGCTGGTCTTCAGTCTGATAGAGGATTCCCCCGTGCCACACCACCGCCTCGTGGACGAAGCGTCCAGCCGCCTTTACTGGAACGGCTTCCACAGGCACAGATGTGAAGGCCGGAACCTCGAATATGTAGCCGTGCGGCTTTCCTCCATCTTCAAACGCTTCCTCACAGGTGACCCAGCTTCCCCATGGCATTTTGCCGCCGGCGCAGTTCGTTGTCGTGCCGCCGAGAACGGCAAAATCACGAACTACGTGCCCCTCGCTATCAACTACCAACTTCGTGTTCCCGCCGTTGAAAATGGGATCCGGGTCGTAGCGGAGAGCCTCGGGGACCTGGACGTCGATCTCATCGGTGTCTCCGGCGCTCTTCCGGTTCTCGTGATTTCTGATCAATACGGTATTGCCGTTCGCTCCGGAAAAGGCCGACATCCCATCGAACGCGGTGGGCGTCGGATTACCGTCGGTCATCGGTTGTCCGGACCGAGAAACAATCCGATAGCTGAAGCCTTTGGGCAATGAGAGCGCCCCCATATCAACCAGCTTGCCGTAGTCGCTTGCCTCAATCGGCGCTCCCGAAGCCGATCGCATGGCGAACGCTTGTAGAGGTCCTGCGATTGCAAGTCCACCCGTCGCCACAGCTCCACGTCGCAGAAAGGACCTTCGGTCCATTTTGAACGCCTCCTTTTCGCTAGTCCCGGCCTCCCAGTCCGAGAATAGCAAAGCGGAGGTTAACCAACTGCGTGTTGATCGTGAATCGGAGATGAACTGCAGAAGGCTCGTCAGTCAAGCACGGCAAGACATTGCCACAACCTGGAGCGCCTAACGGGCAGGAGGGGCGCCTGGTATCTTGTCGGCAACCCAAGACGTTGCTGCCGCCACATCATCCTGAGTGATCTCATGCCCCCCCGGCTCCCTGTGAACCGTGACGTCTGCACCGCACTGATTCAGCAAATCGATCAGACTGTCGGTGGCCGCGGAGGGGATCATCTCGTCGCTGCGTCCGGCTGCGATAAAGACCGGGACGCCGCTCAGATCTGGTTCATACTCGGGATCGAACGGCTTCATCGCCTTCAGCAGCACGGCGCCGCCGAGCAGCTCAGGACGCAAGAGCAAGAGGCTGGCCGCGATGTTGGCGCCATTGGAATATCCAAGCGCA
>JACDDL010000103.1 GCA_013817045.1 Actinomycetota bacterium
GTGCACATGGCTGCCCCCATCTACCTGAGAGGCAGGGCGCGCCGGGGCCCGACCTTCGAGGAGGCTCTCAAGATGCATGCAGTCGCACGCATAGCCCTGGGCCGCCACATCCCGAACATCCAGGTCTCGTGGGTGAAGATGGGGGTGAGGGGCTCCCAGCTGGCGCTGCAGGCCGGAGCCAACGATCTGGGGGGCGTGCTGATGAACGAGAACATCTCACGCGCCGCCGGAGCAGACCACGGCCAGGAGCTCACCCCGCCGGAGATGGAAGACCTCATCCGGGCGATCGGGCGCACGCCGAGGCGTCGGACGACGCTCTACGGCGTCCCCGCCTGACGGCCTCTATGGCCCTTCGACCACCAGGCCTGCGGCCGAGCGACTCCGCCACCTCCTCTCTTCCCTCCTCCGCGTCCCTTCCCTCCTCCTCCCTTCCCTCCTCCTCCCTTGCTCCGCGGCGACCCGCGGTTCTGGCGGTCGTGGTGACCCATGACGGGCGCAGGTGGCTCGACCATTGCCTCAGGTCGCTCGACCGCCAGAGCTACCCGGTCATGGACGTGGTGGTGGTTGATGACTCGTCCCCGGCCGGCCCGGGGGAGGCGCCCCTCCAAAGCGTCGCGGGCGCCGCCCTCGGCCGACGCCGGCACACGGTCATGAGAACCCCCAGTCCGTTCGGTTTCGGCGGTGCAGTCAACTGGGCACTCGACCGGCTGCGTCCGGACGCCGAGCTGCTGCTGTTCATTCACGACGACGTAGCCCTCGACCCGGACTCGGTCGAGCACATGGTTCGCCGGATGTCGCTCGACCCGGGCTCTGCGATCGTGGGCCCGAAGGTTGTCTCATGGGACGAGCCCGCCCTCCTGGAGGAGGTGGGATGGTCCACCGACCGTTTCGGGCACGGTTACCACGGCCTCGAGGAGGGTGAAAGGGACAGTGGTCAGCGTGATCTGGCGCGCGAGGTCTTTCACGTCACCTCGACCTGCATGCTCGTCCGGAAGTCGGTGTTCTACCGGCTTAACGGCTGGGACACCAAGATGCGAGCCTTCTGCGAAGACCTTGATCTCTGCTGGCGGGCGCGCCTGGCGGGCTACAGCGTCGAGGTCAACCCGGCCGCACGGGTGCGGCACGCCGCCGCGCTCATCCACCGTTCCCGGCGGATTGCCTGGGGGTCAACCCGGTATCTGATGCGCCGTAACCGTTTTCGAGCCGTCGCCAAGAACAGCTCGGCGCTTCGGCTGTTATGGCTCGTCCCCCAGCTCTTCCTGCTGGCCTTTGCGGAGATGGCCGGATACCTGGTCGTCCGTCAGCCGCGTGCAGCCCTTCAGGTTCTGGGCGCTCTCGGTTGGAACCTGGCCGCACTGCCCTCCACGCTCCCGGCGCGCCGGCGCGTCCAGCGCTCGCGAAAGATCCCCGACGGCAGCCTCCGTCGCTTCAGGGTCCCGGCGGCGATAAGGATGCGCTCCTACATCGCCCGCCGGTCCGATCGACTCGAGGCGGTCTCCGGCCCCCGCACCAGAGCGCTCCTGGCGGGCACCTGGGGCCCGGTGCGCGCCGGCTCCAGGGTGATCCCTGCGATCGCCTTGATCGGCATGCTCCTGGTATTGGGGTTGCGGGACTCTCTGCACGCGCCGTCCGTGTCTGTCGGTGAGTTGCTGCCCTTCCCGGAAGGTGCGACCACCATGTTCCAGGCCTACGCGCAGCGGTGGAGCGGCCTTGGGCATGCCGAGGCGGCTCCCCCTGCGCTCCTGATCCTCGGCGTCTTCCCCGTCCTGACCCTGGGCTCAGCCGTCCTCGCCCAAAAGCTGCTCGTGGTCTGCTTGGCCCTCGCGGCCGCAGTCGGCGCCTATCGCCTGACGGCGGCCTGGGCGGCCGAGGGACGCGCCGGACGGCTCGGAGCCTACGCCGCCGCCCTAGCCTACACGGCCGGTCCGATTGGTTATGCGGGCCTGCGCGCCGGGCGCCTCGGGGCCCTGGTCTTTGGCGCGGCAGCACCCTACGTCGTGAGCGCCTTGGCTCGACTTTGCGGGCCCCCCCTTCCACCCCGGAGGACGCGAGGCCGCGCCTTCACCGCAAGAGGGGAAATGGGGCGAATCGCACTCGGATGTGGCGTTTCCGCGGCTTTTGTCCCCGCGTCGTTGGTGCTCTACTCCGGGGTCGCAGTGCTTGCGGGATTGAGCGGCGCCCTGCTCGGAGAGGCCCGGGGCGGGCCGGGGAGGGGACGGGTTTTCAACCTTGCGGCCGCGTTCGGGGGCATCGCAGCCGGATGGGGCTTCTTACTTCCGTGGAGCGCGTCCTGGTTGCATCCGGGTGGACCGCTCTTCCGGTTGCTCGAGAGTCCCTCATCGGTCACCTATTCGGCTGCGTTCTCGGACGTGAGCGCAGCCTCCGTTCTGCTGGCCCAACTCCCCGCGGGTGGCTCCCCGATGGGTCCCACCTTGGTCCTCGCCGGGGTGGCGGCGCTGGCGACGAGCCGGGGCCCTCAGCGGAGATCGGCGCTGTTCTTGTGGGCGTGTCTCGGTGCGATCGGCCTAACCGTCGCACTGTGGGCGTCCGGAAGGGCTCCATCCCTGATGGCGTCACCCGTCGAGGCGGGGGTGCTTGCGGCGCTGGCATGGGCCGTTCTGGCCGGGCTGGCGGTCGGAGGTGCACTCGAGCGGCTATCGCAGGCCGGGCGCCAAGGGGTTGCGGCTGCCGCATTCCTGGCCCTGCTGGCGGCGCTCGCTGCCGCCTCGGTGGTGCCCCCGTTGGCCGGGGGCGCCTATACACCCGGCCGGGCCCAGGGGGGGGCGACGGGGCCGGAGAGCGACATCGCGGCGTTGCTCGGTTCTCAGGTGGTCGGCGAGGACGCCGGCAAGGTCCTGTGGGTGGGCGAGCAGACGGAGTTTGGCCCGAGCCTTCTTCGATCTTCCGGCGAGCTCCGGTTGACAGGAGCACAGGGCCCGGTGCTGAGCGACATCTTCCCGTCGGAGGGCGCCGGCCGCGGGATCGCTCGTTCGGTCGCATCGGTGGAGGCAGGGGCCACCGACCGGGCAGGCCGCGAATTGGCGCCGTGGGACATTCGCTTCATCGTCGTATCGACTTCCGGCGCGCCGGGTCACGACCGGTCGAGCTGGTTGTCTCAGCGCGACCTCTCCCTCGTGAGCGATGAGCCCGGCTACCTCCTTCTGGCCAGCGCCGGCGCGCCGCCCGGCCCTCGTCCATGAGGAACGTTCACCTCAGGGAGGCTCTATTTGCGT
This sequence comes from Actinomycetota bacterium, assembly GCA_013817045.1. Taxonomy (GTDB): domain Bacteria; phylum Actinomycetota; class CADDZG01; order CADDZG01; family WHSQ01; genus JACDDL01. Next base: position 3,234 of record JACDDL010000103.1, read on the forward strand.
GCCTGGCCCTGTCCCTGGCCGGCGCGGGGCTCGTCGTAGACCTGGCGAGCCGACGCCCCGCCTCCGCCGGCCTCGAGGTGGCTGCCTCCGCCGGCGCTCCGGCGCGCTTCCATGAGCGCTCCGTGTTCTGCCCCGGGGCAAGGGGCCGGGACGCGTCCGGGGCCCTGTCCGTGCACACCCCCCGCTCGAGGGGGATCAGGGTGGCCGCCCGGCCGTGGAACGGGGACCCGGCGCCGGTGGACGGCAAGATGCTGTGGTTGCCCCGGGCCGGTCGGCGGGCGGTGAACGTGGTCGGATCCGGCGGCCGGGTGACGGCCGCTTCCCTGGTCGGCTGGCGCGCCACCCACGGCAAGGGGCGCGAGGACGCAACTGCTCCGGACGGGGCGGGCGCCTCCGGTTGCTCCTCCCGGGCATCAGAGCACTGGTATTTCCCCCTGGGAGCGTCTTCGGCGGGATGGGACGAGCGCATAACGATCCTCAACCCGTTCCCCGATACCGCCATCGCCCGAGTCCACTTCGCATCGGGACGGGGGGTCGGGGGCCAGGACCCTCACGAGGTAGCCGTTCCGGCTCGAACTTCGGTTCAGGTCGAGGTCAACCGCGTGGCTCTGCCCGACCCCTCGCTGGCCGCGACCGTGACGGTCCGGCGAGGCCGGGTGGTTGCCTGGAAGACGATCTTCCGCAATCCCAGGATCGAGCGCTCCTCGCAGCGTCTCGCTCACCTCTCGGGCCGTTCCCCCAAGAGTGGACCGGCGGCCGGAGGGGCCCTCTTCTCTCTCGGGGCCTCCGGCACATCGGCGCGGTGGTACTTTCCCGAGGCGGGGGCGGGGCCCGGCCGCAGCACCACCCTCGCCCTGATGAACCCGGGAAAGAGGCCGGCGGCCGTGACGGTCTCGCTGCTCGGACGCAGGGCCATCGTCCAACCTCCCCGGCTCGCCGACGTGGCCGTCCCCGCCGGTGGCTCCAAATCCGTCGACCTGAGGGCCCCTGCGGCGCGGCGCGGGCCGGTCAGGTCATTCGGCGCCGTCGTGGCGTCAACGGATGACGTCCGGGTGGTTGCAGAGCGGTCGATGAGCTACACCACCGCCGGGCTCGAGGGAGTGGCATCGGAGATCGGCGCGCCGGGCTTGGCGCGCCGCTGGTCGCTCGCCCCGGCCGCGGCGCGCCCGGCCGCGGATGACGTCATCGTGCTGAACCCGGGCTCGAAGGACGCGGTCGTGGACCTCACGGTATTCCGCCCATCCCGGCCCGGACTTGCACCACCCCGGCTTCAAGGCCTCGTGGTGGAAGGGGGCAGCCGGAGCACGATCGCCGTCGGAGGACGACCAGGCCATGGCCCCGGCGTCGTGCTCGCACGCTCATCGGCTCTCATCGCGGCGGAGCGTCGGGCGTATTCGCCGGACCATGGGGATGTCGCCTCGATCATGGGCCAACCGCTCCCCTTGAGGGCGAACTAGTGGGTTGTCTCATGAATGGCTGACTACTCGGTCGAGTTCAGGATCAGGTGACAGCCAGCCCCTTGGGCACGTTGGCGTCGATGGTACGCAGGAAGACCAAGAACTCTTCGTGCCGATGCTTGGGCAGGCACTGGCCGAAGACCTTCCCGGTCTCGACGTCTAAGGAACCTCTCATCGCCTCTGCATTCGCGATGAGTTTTGCTCCGCTGCGCCGTCTGTTACTTCGGTGGGCTTCACTCAAGCCGGAGATCCGGTCGAAAGGACACGAAAAGATGAGAAAGCTGATCGTGAGCACCTTCTTGACCCTCGACGGGGTCATGCAGGCCCCGGGCGGACCTGGAGAGGACGACGGCGGCGGCTTCGCGCACGGTGGCTGGTCGGTGAACTATTGGGACGAGCAGATGGGTCAGGTCATGGGCGATGCGATGAGCACGCCGTTCGACCTCGTTCTCGGACGCAAGACCTACGACATCTTCGCCGCATATTGGCCGCACGCCTCAGACGATGCCGGCGCAAAGCCATTGAACGACGCCACCAAGTACGTCGCGTCGCGGAGTCATCCCACGCTGGAGTGGAGCAACTCGGTCCTGATCGAGGGAGACGCGGCCGAAGGCATCGCGGCGCTCAAGAAGGAAGATGGGCCAGAGCTGCAGGTGCATGGCAGCGGGAACCTGATCCAGACGCTCTTGCGCCACAAACTTGTCGATCAGTACCGCCTGTTGGTCTTCCCCCTCGTCATCGGGACGGGCAAACGCCTGTTCTCGGAAGGCACCATCCCCTCCGGGCTGAAGCTCGTCGACAGCAAGGTCTCCACCACTGGAGTTGTGATCGGCACGTACGAGCCGGCAGGCGAGATCGTCACAGGCTCGTTTGCGCTGGACTGACCGCGCTCGGAATCACTCACCGAGCAGATCGACACACCGCATATTCATTTTGGAGACACACCACTAGGCCGAGCGCGCCTCGTCGTCGACGCGGCCCCGGAACTCCTCGGTGGCATGGATGAAGGAACGGAACAGGTTCTCCTGGCCTTTGTCGACGGCAACGAGGCTCTCGGGGTGCCACTGCACTCCGACCACCCAGTGGTGGTCGGTGGACATGACGCCTTCGAGAACGCCGTCGTCGGCCCACGCAATCTCTTCGAGGGGTTCACCGACGACATCCAGCCCCTGATGGTGGTGTGAGTTGACCGTGGCCGAGGAGCCCAGCAGGTCCGCCAGGAGACTCTTGTCCTTGGTGCGGACGCCGTGGACGCGTCGGTTGCGCGGGGTGTCGAGATCGTGATCGAGTCGTTTGGGGTCGTCGGCGAGGTGCTGCACCAGGGTTCCGCCGAGATGGACGTTGAGTGCTTGCATGCCGTGGCAGATGGCCAGCACCGGCAGGTCCCGTTCGAGAGCGGCGGCCAGAAGGGTCATCTCGAAGCGGTCCCGGCGATGGCTGATGTTACGCGACTTCGGATGTCGTTCGGCTGCCCTGTACCAATCGGGGTCGACGTCACCTCCACCCGGGATCACCAACCCGACGGCGCCCTCGAGCAGCGACGCGTCGTCGGGGTCAAGGGAGGCCACGACCTCGAAGTCCTCGGGAGCCTCTTTCGGTGGCTTGAAGGTCGACAACACGATGGGGCTTCCGCCTGTCGCCCGTACCGCGTCCGCATAGGGCACGGGGGTCACGGTGGCGCCGTCTCTCCGCCACTGCCCGACGACGACGACCTGCCCACGGGGTGCCCGTGAACGGCGCACCCGGTCAAGCGGCGAAGAAGCCAGGTTGTCGGAGGTCGTGTTATCCAAGTTGGTCAGTTCTCTTCCTCCCTGGGAGTATTTGATGTCTGATGGTATGCGTTTTGAAACTCGGGCTATTCACGCCGGCCAGGAGCCCGACCCGGCGACCGGCGCCGCTGTGGTTCCTATTTATCAGACATCGACTTTCGTTCAGGAAGCTGTAGCCAGGCACAAAGGCTACGAGTACTCGCGCACGGACAACCCGACCCGAAGGGCGCTCGAAACGTGCCTTGCAGCACTTGAGGGCGCGCCGCATGCGATCTCGTTTGCCTCGGGTATGGCGGCAATTGCGACGCTTGCCCTGACGCTGAAGCCGGGCGATCGTGTGATCTTGCCCGACGACGTCTACGGAGGGACCTACCGGCTCTTCTCTCAGGTAACCGAGGGTCTGGGTATCCGCTTGGCGACGGTGGACATGACCGACCTGGAGCAGGTAGCCGCGATCACCGCCGAGGGAGCCGCACTGGTCTTCTCCGAAACGCCCACCAATCCCCTGCTGAAGGTTCTCGACCTGCGCGCCCTGGCCGCCGCCGCCCATGCGGCCGGCGCCCTGCTCGCGGTCGACAACACCTTTGCCACTCCGTTCATTCAACGCCCCCTGGAGCATGGCGCAGACGTGGTCGTCTACTCGGGAACGAAATACCTGGGCGGTCACTCGGACCTCGTCACGGGTTCGCTCGCCACCGCAAACGATGAGCTCGGCGGGCGGCTTCGATGGCTGCAGAATTCGGTGGGCGCCGTCCCCGGCCCGTTTGATTCGTGGCTCCTCCTGAGGGGACTGAAGACGCTGGCAGTGAGGATGAAGGCGCACTGCTCCGGTGCCATGGTGGTTGCCCGGTGGCTCGCCGAGCAGGATTCGGTGGAGGTCGTCCACTATCCGGGACTGCCCGGATGGCCCGGGCACCGGCTGGCCTCGGGCCAGATGGCCGCATCGGGTGAACCGCTCTACGGCGGGATGGTCTCGTTCACCACCGACTCGGAGGAGCGCGCCGTGGCTATCTGCGAGCGCACCCGGTTGTTCTTCCTGGCCGAGTCACTCGGCGGGGTCGAGTCGCTCATCGAGCACCCCGCCAGGATGACTCACGCCAGTGTCGCGGGGTCTCCGCTCGCGGTTCCAGGGTCGCTGGTGCGCGTCTCCGTTGGCATCGAGCACCCGGACGACCTCCTCGCCGACCTCGAACGGGCATTTGCCTGAATCGGCCGCGCCGTTAGTAGGTGACGGTCGGGCGGCCGCGCAGGCGCGGGACCTTCATGTCGGCGTGCGCCCAGCACTTCTCCCGCCGGTTGTATTGCGAGAGTTCCTTGGCGCAGCCCGGGGCGGCACAGGTCCTTCCCTTGCTAAAGCTCTTGGAGGGGCGGGGGAGGTGGCCGGGTTTGCTTGCGCCCACCACAGCTTGCGATGTCATTTGGTCTTCAGCGACCCTGTTGGCTAAGGCCATACGAGGAGAGCCGCCGCCTTTCGGATCCGACTACACCACGGGGGTGGTAAAGGTTCTGTAAAGGGTCTTCAGGGGAAGCGGTTGCCCCAGGCAAAGGCAGACGCGCCCGCGCCGGCGGCGAGCACCAGGGCGGCGGCCGCAAAGACGACGGTCAGCTCCTCTTGCTCTCGTTCGAAGCCGATGCGTGAGCCGATCTCATCGTAGATACGGCGGAGCTCGTCCTCGCTCGGAGCGTAGAAGTACTCGCCGTGCGTGACCTTGGCGATGCTCCTCAGGGTGTCGTAATCGGGAGGCACCCGCACCAGGCGGCGCTGTCCGAAGTCGTCGGGGATCTCGACCACCCCTTCCGGCGTTCCGAGGGCGATCGTGAACACCGGCACCCCGAGGGCGCGGGCGCGCTCTGCCGCCTCCATCGGCTGGGTGTCACCGGAGGTGTTGGCGCCGTCGGATAGCAGAAGCACCGCGTTGAGGTGCCCTCGGTCCGGGCGGCGGTTGCGGGCGCCGGGGCTACCGGAAGGGTCTCCCTCGGCAGGCGCAGCGGTCAACCTGAGCGCTTGGACGATCGAATCGCCCATCGCGGTCGGTCCGGAGGCCGTGAGGGAGGCGATCGACTCCCTCACCACGCGGCGGTCTCGGCTCGGTTGGGCGAGGACCTCGGCCTCGTCGGAGAACGTCACCAGCCCGACCGGAAACTTGTCCGGAAGGCCATCTGTGAAGGTTAGCGCCGCTGCCTGTGCCGCCTCGAGACGCGAAGGGGCCACATCGGTCGCTCGCATCGACCCGGACACGTCCATCGACAGCACGATCGTCGCCTGCTCGCGCGGGACGAGCACGGATCCTTGAGGACGGGCCAAGCCCACCAGCAAGGGGACGAGCGCACCAAGGAATAGAGCCATGGGGATGTGCCTGCGCCACGCTCCCGCCGGCCGCTGGATCCCCTCCAGCACCTGCAGGTTGGTGAAGCTGACCGCATAGCGCATCCGACGCCGCTGTGCGGCAACGTAGAGGGCTATCAGTGCGGGGATGGACAGGAGGCTCCAGAGGAGGATCGGCGCGCCGAATTTCATGGGCCCCGTGGCGCGCCGCGAGGTGCCCGGCGGCTCGAAGCGGATGGCACGCGCGTCACGTCTTGCGCCCGCCGGCAAGGAAGCCGGCCAGCGTGCGCAGCCAGTCCTCCGAAGTCGCAAGCATCACGTGATGAGCCCCCGTTGCCAGCAGCTCCCGGCGGAGACCGGCGCGCTCCGCGGCTGCAGCCGCGGCGAAATCCTGCCTGAGCTTCCGGTCTCCTGTGTCGACCCTCATCTGCCGGCCGGTCTCGGGATCCACCAACCAGAGGTCACCGACATTGGGGAGCTCCTGCTCCCGGGGGTCTTGGATCTCGACGGCAACGACCTCGTGACGATGCACGAGCTGGGCCAACGGCCGACGCCAGTTCTCCTGCGACCGCCAGTCGGAGACGACCCAGACCGTGCCTCGCGTGCGCGCTATCTTGGCGGCGCGCCCCAGGGCGCAGCCGAGCGAATCCTGAGTCTCGGTCTCTACGGTGGCCGCCGCTTCGAGGCGGGCGATGGTGTGCAGGAGTCCCAGCATCCCCCGGCGGCCGCCGGAAGGGGTCGCCACCTGCACCTTTCCGGCCCCGAAGGTCATCGTTCCGAGCCGGTTGCCCCTCCTGCCTGCGAGGTGCCCGAGCGCAAGAGCGACTCCTTCGGCCACGTCCGCCTTGCGTCTCCTGGCGGTGCCGAAATTCATCGACGCGGAGATGTCGAGCAGGAGCCACGCCGTGAGCGTTTTCTCTGCGACCTGCTCGCGCACGTGAGGTTGACCTGTCCGGGCGGTCACGTTCCATTCCATCTGCCTGACATCGTCGCCCGGGTTGTAGGGGCGAACCAGAGCTAGTTCGGTGCCTGCGCCCGTCGAGGCCGACGAGAAGTCACCGGGCAGCAGGCCCTCGATGCGCCTGCGGACGTCGAGATCCAGCGCCCGCAACAGTGGCAGGGGCATTGGCCCCGGCCCCGGCCGAGATTGGGTTCGGATCGGCGTCAACGCCTTCATCACGTTCTTGACTCGGGCACTGCGCACGGGATCATCTCTACGCGCCCTCTTGGGCCGC
>JACDDL010000009.1 GCA_013817045.1 Actinomycetota bacterium
TTTCGGCCCGCATCCTGTCGAGGTCGCGCCATTCTTTCTCAGCCCATCGAAGCTTCTCGACCGCAGAGGCGAGGTCGAGAAAGTGCACCGGCACGATCGAGGCGCGGGGGCGGAGGTAGGCGTCTCCGATGAGTGCGTCCAGCTCTCTGCGAGCTTCGATCAGCCGGGAGCGAATCTCATCCAGTCGCCCGGCCAGCTCGTGGGGAAGTACCGAAGATGTGATCAAAAAGGTTCTTGCGGCGGCCGCAGGCGGCGGGGCGACGGCCGAGCTGTTCGTCGAAGATCGCCGCTCGACGGCTCTCCGATTGGACGATTCAAGGGTCGAAGATGTCGCCTCGGGGGTCGACATCGGAGCGGGTGTCCGGGTCATCTCCGGAGACCGGGCGTCGTACGCATATACCAACGTGCTCACGCTCGAGGCCCTGCTGGACACCGCCGGGGCGGCGCGGGCCGGGCTCGGACGGGGGGGCGAGCAGACCGCGGTGGACCTGCGCCGGGCGGGGCCGCCCGTGAAGCACCCCGTGCGCCTGCCTCCCGAGGAGGTCGGGGCGGAGGACAAGGCGGCGGTGCTCAGGGTGGCCGACGACGCGGCGAGGGCGACCGGAGCGGAGGTCAGACAGGTGGTCGCCTCCTACTCGGACGTGCGCCAGAAGATCCTCGTTGCGTCGAGCGAAGGGACGCTTGCCGAGGACGACCGAACAAGGGTGCGCTTTGCAGTTCAGGTCGTGGCGGCGCGCGATGGTGAGATAGCGACCGGCTTCGAGGCCCCAGGGCACTCCGGCGGCTACGAGCTGCTCGAGAGGTTTCCTGCGGCGGAGGTGGGGTCCAAGGCAGCCGCCAAGGCGGTTCGCATGCTGGAGGCACGGCCTTCGCCTGCCGGGCAGTTCCCCGTGGTGCTGGCGCCCGGATCGGGGGGCGTCCTCATCCACGAGGCCTGCGGTCACGGGTTGGAGGCCGACACCTTGGTCAAGCATGCGAGTGTCTACGCCGATCGCAGGGGCGAGAGGTTCGGCTCGGACAGCGTCACGATCGTCGACGACGGCGCCGACGTCGGGGCGTGGGGCTCGGTGGGAGTAGACGATGAGGGCACGCCGGCCCAACGCACGGTTCTGTTCGACCAGGGCGTGCTCGTGGGGCACCTGAGCGACCTCCGCTCGGCGCGCCAGATCGGCCATCCCCCCACCGGCAACGGGCGGCGGCAGTCCTACGCCTATCTGCCGATTGTGAGGATGACCAACACCTATCTCCTTCCGGGGCCGGATGACCCGGACGCCATTCTCGAATCGGTCGAGCGCGGCGTGTACGCGGCGACGTTTGCCGGCGGCGAAGTGAACCCGGCTACCGGAAACTTCGTCTTCGGAATGGCCGAGGCGTACATGATCGAAGACGGAGCGATCACCCATCCCATCAAGGGCGCAACACTCATCGGCAACGGCCCTGAGGTGCTCGGAGCCATCGACGCCGTGGCGTCCGACTTCGATCGTAAAGAGGGCGTCTGCGGCAAGGACGGCCAGGCTGCGCCCGTGACGAACGGGATGTCCACGGTCTTGCTCGCGGCCATGACCGTTGGGGGCACGGAGGCATGAGCGACGACCTGCTGGACCTAGCACAGGCGATAGCCGGGCGCGCCTCCGGGCCCGAGGCGGTCGAGTCCTTCGTCACCCATGAGCGTGACTTTCAGGTCAAGGTATACGAGGGAGAGGTCGAGTCCCTGACCTCAGCCGAGCCGCGCGGAGCGGGCGTAAGGGTCGTGTCGAACACCAAAGTGGGCTTCGCGTTCACGACAGATCTCTCGGACGACGGAATCAACGCACTCGTAAGCGCGGCGCGTGACAATGCCACGCACGCAACTCCGGACGATGCGGCTGCGGTGGCCGAGCCTCCGGACGAGCCACCGGAGCAGATCGCCGGGCTGTTCGATGACGCGCAACCGTCGGTGTTGCCCGAAGACAAAGTCGCGTTCGCGGTGGAGCTCGAGAGAGCGACGCGGGCGGTCGACGCTCGCATCCGCAACGTCGAGGAAGCCGTGTACTCCGACAGCGTCAGTCACATTGCGATAGCGAACTCCGCCGGTCTGGCGGGTTCGTACGAGAGGTCGGACGCGTGGTGCTACTCGGTTGCGATTGCCGAAGCCGACGGCGACACACAGATCGGTTTCGAGTTCGACCTCGCGCGGGGCATCGCGTCGCTTGACCCCGGGGCGGTCGGCATGCGCGCCGCCGAGCGCGGGCTCGGGGTGCTGGGCGCCAAGAAGATCCCCTCGGCCCGCATGCCGGTGGTCTTCGACCCTTATACGGCAGGTCAGTTCCTCGGCGTGCTGGGGAGCGCGCTGACCGGCGAGGCCGTGCAGAAGGGGCGCTCTTTGTTCGCCGGCCGGATAGGCGAGGAGGTGGCGGCCCCAAACCTGACGCTGGTGGACGACGGGCGCGCCGAGGGTGCGCCGGGTTCCGCGCCGTGGGATGCAGAAGGAGTCCCGACCCAACGCACCGAGATCATCAAAGACGGAGTCCTGCGATCGTTTCTCTACGACATCGTGAGCGCCCGGCGCGAGGGGCGCCGATCGACCGGCAATGCCGCCCGTTCCGGCTTCAAGTCGGCCCCCGGCCCATCGCCGTCGAACCTCGCACTGGACCCGACCGGCGAGACCCGGGAAGAGGTATTGCGGCGCGCCGGACGCGCACTGCTGGTGCAGGACTTCCACGGGGTTCACTCCGGCGCCAACTCCGTGACGGGCGATTTCTCGGTCGGCGCGACGGGTTATCTGCTAGAGGACGGCGAGCCCACCCAGGCGGTGAAGGAGGTCACGATCGCTGCGCCGATGCTCGACATCCTTCGAGGTATCGAAGCGGTCGCCGGCGACAGACGGTGGCTACCGTTCGGCGGTTCTTTCGGCGGCGCAACCACCCTGATCGCGAGGATGACCGTCGCCGGAGGGTAAGCCGCTCAAGCGAAGAGCGTTTACCGAAGAAGGCGTGACATGCGGCGGTCGGCGAGGATCTTTCCGCCGGTCTGGCAGGCGGGACAATACGCAACTTCGTGAGACTCGTAGGACACCCGCTGCAGCTCCTCGTCACATTGGGGGCAGGGCTGTCCATAGCGGCCGTGCACGATCCAGTGATCACCGAGCTTTGTCGGCAACCCGCCCTTGCGTTTTCTCTCCGCCTGCAATCCCTCGTCGAGCACTTCATGAATGGCCGCGAGAAGCGTCTGCCGTTCTTCATTCGTGAGCGCTCCCAGTGCCGAGTAGGGGGACAGCCGGGCGCGGTGCAGGATGTCGTCGGAGTAGCCGCGGCCGACGCCCGCCACCGTGCGCTGATCGCGCAGCAGGGTATGAACCCGCCTGCGATCGGGTGACTCCAAAATGAAGCTGGCGAAGTGATCGGAGGTGGCCTCGGGACCCAGCTTCTCGAGCGGTCCGGCCTCGCCCTCGTCGAGAATCCACCAGCCCGCTTTCCGCTCGGTCCCGAACTCCTTGACGAAGACGCCAACCGAGTTGTCGAACGAGAAGCGAACCACGCCGTTCTTGGGGCGCGTTGCCTTGGGCGGCTTCTCGACATCGATGCGGCCACCTTGAGAGAGGTGCATCAGGACGCGGCCTTCATCGAGAGCGATCGCAAGGAATTTTCCACGCCGGCCCACACCTGTGACCGAACGCCCCTCGATCGTCTTGGGACTGGGAGCGAAGGTCTTCAGCGCCGAGAATTGAATCGGCTGTATTCCGGTTATGGACTTGCCCGCAATGAGGTCGTCCAAACGCTCGGCCAGCGCCTGCATCTCCGGCGCCTCAGGCACCGGTTTTCGTCGCTCTCAACGAGAAGTACAGAGGGATCTCGCCCTCCTGGTCCGGCCGCAGCCCCCAGGATCCGTCGTCCCGGGGAACGAGGAAAGGAAGCTGCCATTCGAGCCACCCTCCCTGAAGCTCTCGAGGTCGTAGAACTCGGACGTTTCGTGAATGTCGGTCCACTCGTCCCACAGGGCGCGGTTGGAGGCCAGGCCCTCGTCCCGGCTGGTCATCCGGCTGGGTGAGGCTGCATCAGAACTTTCTCTTGGTCCTTGCCCGCATCTTCGAGCGGCGCCCATGCGATGAGAACACCACGCGAGGTGCTGCAACCGTCATGCCCTCACGTTCGAAATCGTCGGATAGCTGCAGACGCGATGCGACCCGGCTTACATCAGCCTGTTGATCCGGCAGCACAAGGGTGACGCCGGTTCCACTACGCCCGGCTCGGGCGGTGCGCCCTACGCGGTGCACATAGCCTTTGTCGTCCTCAGGAGGATCGAAGTTGATAACGTGGGTGATGTCATCAAGGTCAAGCCCACGGGCTGCGACGTCGGTTGCTATCAATACATCGACCTTGCCCGCTTTGAAGCGGTCGAGCGCGTGCTTCCGTGCGGCCTGTGTCAGGTCGCCGTGCATCGCAACCGCTTTGACCCCTCGCGACTTGAGCTTGTAGGAGAGTCTGTCGGCGCCGCGTTTGGTGCGGACGAACACAAGTGCGAGACTGCGCTCGCCCTCGAGAATCTCGATCAGCTTCCCGACTTTGTCGCCCGATGTCACGGGAACGAAACGATGGTCTGCTTCGTCAACGGTGAGCTTCGGATTGTGCACCTCGTGCTGGATGGGATTGTTGGTATAGGAGCGGGCTGCGTGCCCTACCTGGCCGTCCAGGGTTGCCGAGAAGAACATTGTCTGGCGCTTCTTGGGCAGCCTATCGACGATGCGATCGACCTGGGGCTGGAAACCCATGTCCAGCATTCGGTCCGCTTCGTCCAGGATCAGGATTTCGACGCCTTTCAAGGACAACATCTTTCTGTTCGCCAGGTCCTCGAGCCTGCCGGGGGTGGCGACGATCACATGAGCCTTGGACGCGCGTTCGGCCTGATCACGCAGCGACACGCCGCCGTAGACGGTCGCAACGCGCAGATTGCGGGCTCGAGCAATGGCGACGAAATCCTCGGTCACCTGCAGCGCAAGCTCACGGGTAGGTGCAAGGATCACGGCAGCGGGGCGCGCACCCGAGGGATTGAGGCGTTCGACGATCGGGATGGCAAAGGCAAGGGTCTTGCCCGACCCCGTTCGGGATTTGGCCAGAACGTCACGGCCGGCCAGCGCATCGGGCAACACGAGCTCCTGGACGGGGAACGGTTCGACGATGTCGTCACGCGCCAAGGCCTGTATGACAGGCGCGGACACGCCAAGCTCAGAAAAAGAAGACACAACTCACTCCTTATTTTGATGGCGGCAGCCATCACTTTCGGGGAGATTTCCTGCCCACGTGCCGCCAAAAGGAGGAGGGGGAAGCAAATCCCACGGGCGACGCTTTGTCGCCTTATGCAAGACAGAGTAACAGACTTCCTCGAATGGGTGAGAGACACCCCTAGAGGATCAAGAAGAAGATCACGCCGGCGACCAGGCAATAGATCGCAAACGGGTACAGCGTCCGGCTCCGCAGGTAGCGGATCAGTCCGGCGATCGCGACGTAGGAGGACAGGAGCGAGGCGGAGAATCCCGCCACCGCCGCGCCGACGCCGAGGGGCGTCTGGCCGAGATCGGGCACCTGCACGAGAGCGGCTCCGAGCAGCGCCGGCACTGCAAGGAGGAACCCAAAGCGGGCCGAATCGTCCCGTGTGATCCGCACGGCCAGTCCGGTCGAGATGGTCGCCCCCGAGCGGGAGATCCCGGGCAGGATGGAGATGGCCTGGGCGATGCCGATGAGCCCCGCATCGAAGGGACTGATCTCCGCCATGTTCTTCAACGGTCTGAGGGCGGCTCTGCGCTGGTGCCAGGACAGAGCCTGTTCACCGGCGACCAGGATGGGTGCGGTGATCACGAGTTGGATCGCCGCGGATGGTGCATCGGTGAAGGTGCCCTCGAAGTAGTCGGCCAGAGCCACGCCGGCCAATACGGCCGGGAGCATGCCGATGACGAGCAGGGCGAGGAGCCGCCTGGAATCCCGATCGCGCCCCAACACCCCACGCGCCACCCCCATGAGGTCCCTGTAGAAGTAGGCCACCAGCGCTATGAGCGATGCGACGTGGAGCAGCACGTCGAAGGAGAGGCCGGGAGAGGGCCAGCCCAGGACCTCGGGCACTATCACGAGGTGGCCCGAGGAGGAAATTGGGATGAATTCCGTGAGACCCTGGACGGCGCCGAGGATTAGCGCCTGGAAGATAGACAGACCTAGTGCTCCTGCACGGAAGTAACGCCATCGTCGATGCAGGGTCGTTCCGGTGCGATGGGACTTACGCAAAGGTGCACTTAAGGCTCCAGACGGGCCCCGGTCAGGGCGCTCCCGCAGGGACAGTCGCGCCTTTGGGGGATCCGGGGCACCAGAGAGAAGAGCAGCTTTCGAAGCCTCTCGTTGTTGGCCTCGAAGACCTCCAGCACGTCGGCGTGGCTGACGGCCTCGGTCTCCCCCTCCAGACCCACGTCGTAGTCGGTTATGAGCGAGATGTTCACGTAACAGATCTCGAGCTCACGGGCGAGATAGGCCTCTGGATACTGGGTCATATTGATTACTTCCCACCCGGCGCTCTGGTACCACCGGGACTCTGCGCGCGTCGAAAAGCGCGGGCCCTGGACCGTGACAACGGTTCCCCGTTCGTGAACCGTAATGTCGAGGTCCTGTCCTGCGCCGATTGCGAGCGGACGCAGCTCTGGGCAGTACGGGTCGGCGAAGGAGACGTGTGTTGTTATCGCCCCGTCGTAGAAGGTGTCCTTGCGAGCGTTGGTGCGATCGACCAATTGATCGCACACCACGAACTCGCCCGGCTTGACTTCCCGTTTGAGCGAACCTGCCGCACAGGGGCCGATTATCCGCTCGACGCCCTGCTCCTTCAACGCCCATACGTTGGCGCGGTAGTTGATCATGTGGGGCGGAAGATGATGAGCAACCCCGTGCCGCGGCAGGAATGCGACGGGAACGCCCTCGACCGTTCCGACCGAAAGGGGGGCGGAGGGCGGCCCATAGGGTGTGTCCACGGTGACGTCATGGACGTCGTCGAGGAAGGAGTAGAAGCCCGATCCCCCGAAGATGCCGATGCGCGCTTTGCCGGCCATCTATTTCTTCTCCTGCGACTTGGTCTTTGTCTTCTCTGCAGGCTTGGCGCCGTCCCCGGATGGCTTGGCCTCTCCGGAGGGCTTGTCCGACCCCCGGGATGGCCCGTCCTTGGACGCCTTGGACGCCTCGCCACCCTCCTTGGAGGATTCTGAGTCGCCCCGGCCCGCCTTGCGTGACTCGGTGGCATAGAAGCCGGTCCCTTTGAACACGATCCCGACCGGTGAATAGAGCTTGCGGAGTTTTCCCCCACACACCAGGCACTCGGTCAGAGGAGGATCGGTGAATCCCTGTCGTGCCTCGGTGCGTTCTCCGCAGACGGTGCAAGCGTACTCGTAGATGGGCATAGTCAGTGATTGTCGCATCCTTGTGCCTTTTTAGGTGACGTGCCACGCCGGGCGGTCCGCCCCCGGGCGCCGGTCTGTAGACTCGGTCCCGGCGAGGCGGACAACTTGGGAGGTTTCTAGAGGTGACGGTGCGTAAAGCTGTGATACCGGCGGCCGGTCTCGGCACGAGGTTTCTGCCTGCAAGCAAGGCGCAGCCGAAAGAGATGATTGCGGTTGTCGACAAGCCGGGCATCCAGTACGTCGTCGAGGAGGCGGTCCGCGCCGGGCTTGACGACATTCTGATCGTCACTTCGCGCAACAAGAGCTCCGTCGAGGATCACTTCGACCGGTCGTTGGAGCTCGAGCACCACCTCGAGGAAGCCGGCAAGGACGAACAGCTCGCCGAGGCGCGTGCCATTCCCGATCTGGCGCAGATCCACTACGTAAGGCAGAAAGAGCCGCTCGGATTCGGCCACGCGGTCTTCGTAGCGCGCCAGCACGTCGGCGATGAGCCGTTTGCCGTCATGGTGCCCGACGAGATCGTGCCTCCGCCGAGAGACGACGAGATAGACCTCATGCCGAAGATGCTCGAGGTCTACGAGCGTCACGGCAAGAGTGTCGTTGCCGTGGTCGAAGTGCCCAAGGAGGAAGCCGTTGCCTATGGTGTCGTGGATCCCGAATGGGTCGAAGACCGAGTAGCCCGAATCAAGGACATGATCGAGAAGCCGCCGTTGGAGGAAGCCCCCTCGAACCTCGCGTCGCGCGGCCGTTATGTGTTCACACCGCAGATCTTCGGGGCACTCGAGAGGACCGCAGCCGGAGTCGGTGACGAGATTCAACTAACCGACGGGATCAGGATCCTCGCCGAAGAGCAGGGCGCCTACACATATGTGTTCGACGGAATCATCATGGATGTGGGCAAGAAGCTCGACTACCTCAAGGCAACGGTGGAGCTGGCACTTCGGCGCGACGATCTCGGTGAGCCTTTCAAGAGTTATCTCAAAGAGCTCGCCCCCCGTCTTGACTGAGCCCATGCTCGCGGTAGAGGAGGCGCGCCGGAGGATTCTTGGAGCGGTGCAGCCGCTCGAGCCCAGGGACGCTCTTGTCGGCGACGCTCTGGGTGGAGTGCTGGCCGTCGACCTGTTCGCTCCGCACCCGTTGCCGCGCTTCGACAACTCGGCAATGGACGGCTATGCGGTCAGGGCGGGCGATGTAGATGCAGCGACTGAGGGCGCGCCCATCGAACTCGAAGTGGTGGGCGAGATCAGGGCGGGCGACCCGGGTGAGCTCGAGGTCGTTGCGGGAACCGCGGTCCGGATAATGACGGGCGCACCGGTGCCGGCGGGAGCCGACGGGATCGTGCCGGTGGAGGACACGTCCGAGCAGGCGGGCCGGGTTCTCATCATGAGCCCCACAGCCGCCGGCCGCCATGTCCGTCCCGCCGGCGACGACCTGGCCGAGGGCGATGCGCTTGTCCGTGCCGGATCCGAGCTCGGTCCCGGCGAGTTGGCTCTGCTTGCATCCATGGGGTACTCACCGCTTCCGATGAGGCCGGGCCCGAAGGTCGCAGTGCTGGTGACGGGCGACGAGCTGATTGCACCCGAGGCGACGGCGGCGCCGGGGCAGATCCGGGACTCGAACTCGGTTGCGATCCGGGCGCTCGTGAGCGAGTCCGGCGGCGAAGTGGTCCCCTTCGGCGGCGTGGCCGACACCCCGGAGGCGGTGACCGAGGCGCTGGGGCGCGCCGCAGCGATGTCTGATCTCGTGGTGTCGTCCGGAGGCGTGTCGGTTGGGCGATACGACTTCGTCAAGGACGCGGTCGAGAAGCTTGGGCACATCGATCTGTGGCGCGTGGCCATGCAGCCGGGGAAACCGGTGGTGCTCGGGGCCATCGGCGACACGCCGTTCCTTGGGCTCCCCGGGAATCCGGTGTCGATTCATATCGGTTTCGAGCAGTTCGTACGGCCCGCCATCCGCAAGTTGCGCGGCTGCCGCGATCTCCTTCGCCCGACAATGAACGCAACCTTGACCGAGACCATGGAGAAGGGGCCGGGGCGATTGCATTTCGTTCGTGTGAGGCTGAGCCCGGACACCGACGGCTGGCGCGCGACGCCAACCGGAGCGCAGGGATCGCACGTGCAATCAAGCCTCGTCGACTGCCATGGCGTGGCTCGTTTCGAACGCGATGCCACCGCGCTGCAGGCGGGATCAAAGGTGGTCGTCGAGGTGTGGCGTCTGCCGGGTGAACAGGCCTAGTGGCCCGCCGGCATCCCGAAACGGAGGCCAGGATGGTCGACGTCGGCGGCAAGGACACTACCGCGCGCGAAGCTGTGGCGTCCGGGCTTGTTCGCATGAGCGCTCGAACGCGCGCTCTTGTGCTGGAGCGCGAGCTGCCCAAAGGAGATGTGCTCGAGGTCGCGCGCGTCGCCGGGATCATGGGGGCGAAGAGAACCTCCGATCTGATTCCTCTGTGCCATCCGATCGGCATCGACTCGGTGCACGTCGAGTTGCAAGAGCACGATGAGGGCATCTCCGTCACGGCGACCGTTCGCACGACCCAGAAAACCGGCGTCGAGATGGAGGCGCTGACCGCGGTTTCGGTTGCTGCGTTGACGATCTACGACATGGTCAAGGGCACCGAACGCGGCGTTGCTATAACCGACCTTGTGTTGCTCAGGAAATCCGGCGGGCGTTCGGGCGAGTGGCTGAGGAACCCTTGACTCTCCCTGCCTAATCCGTTGGTTGAGGCTGGGGTTCGTCCTTGGGGCGCCTGAGATAACCGGTTGTTCCGGTGGCCTGGCTCTCGACCACCTGCACGAGCTCCCATCCTTCTTCGCCCCACTGATTCAGGATCTCTTGAAGTGCGTGAGAGATCAGTGGCACGGTTGCGTACTCCCATTTTTGCAAGACGCTCGACCTCCAGTCATAGATCCGGCTTGGGTGTTGCCCGCTCCACTTACCCTTTGTGAACCGCGGTCGTAACCTACCCGAGGTGACGACGCGCCTCATTGCCGTTTCGACCGGCTCGGTGCTGGCATGGAGGATCAGGGAGGCGACAACCGCCCGTCAGCGCTTCCGGGGACTGCTGGGAACCCCTCGGCTGGCCCCCGGCGAATGCCTGCTGATCACCGGGGGGGCCGGTCTCCGCCTGGGCGCGTCCGTGCACACCTTCGGGATGAGCTATCCGATCGACGTGCTGTTCTGTGACAGCCTGTGGACGGTGATCCAACGGATAGCGTGCATGCCACCCCGCAGATTGAGCCGCTGGGTGGTTCGGGCGCGCCATATCGTGGAGCTACCGGGCGGGACCGTCGACGCGCGGGTGCGTGAGGGTGAGCGTCTGCGGCTTCAGGCTTAGATTCCCGGGATGATCACTCGGGCGGATCGTCCAACCCTGTGAGAAAAGTCTCCGGTGGCAGCCAGAGCCACAAGCCGGCCGCCTCGGGTGCGCCGGGATTGGGCCCGGCGGGGGGGCCGGGAACGCGGCGCGCACCGCGCTGCTCGAGCTCGGTGATGAGATCCAACGTCGGGTGGCCTTCGATTTCCACGCCGGTACCCCTATTCCTCCGGATGTCCGGAATAAGTGCTGCGAGCCGCGGTGAAGACGGCCGCAGATGCGCAGGCGAAGCAGCCGATAACCGAACCGATGAAGATCGCCATGAGGTAACGGCCGGTGTTTCCGGGCCATCCCACCGTGACGAAGGCAAGCATCGCAAGAAGACCGGTCACTGCGAACACGCCCACGCCGGTGGTTGCGAGTGCGTGGAGCGAGCGCCGTCGGGTGGGCTCACCTCGTGCGTGCGCGGTCATCCCCTGTCCTCGATCCACGCCAGAAGAGTGCGAGTTGCCGTTCCGGTGCCTCCCTTGGATGACTCGTCCGATGCAGAATCGCTGCGCGCAGTGCCGGCGATGTCGAGATGCGCCCAGGGGATGTCCTTGCCGACGAACTTCCGCAAGAACAAAGCTGCAAGAATCGAGCCCCCGTACCGGCCCCCGATGTTCTTTATGTCGGCTACCTCGGACTCGAGCTCGCTTGCGTAGTCGTCGAAGAGCGGCATCCGCCAGTTGCGCTCGCCTTCTTTCTCCGTGGCGATCTGCAATTCCTGCGCGAGCGAGTCGTCGTTCGAGAACAGGCCCGTGCATTTGCCTCCAAGGGCCACCATGATGGCGCCGGTCAAAGTTGCGACATCGACGATGGCGTCGACACCTTGTTCCGATGCGTACGCCAATGCGTCGGCAAGGACCAGCCGGCCCTCTGCGTCGGTGTTGAGGACTTCTGAGGTAGTGCCTCCGTAGTGCTTGATCACATCACCCGGCTTCATCGCATCTTGACCCGGCATGTTCTCGGTTGCGGGAATGAGTCCCACGACCTGAACCTGCGGTTGGAGATCTGCCAGGGCGCTCATCGCGCCGAGCACCGCGGCGGCACCGCTCATATCGGTCTTCATCGTCTCCATGTTGCGAGCGTCCTTTAGAGACAATCCTCCAGAGTCGAAGGTCACGCCTTTTCCGACGAGAGCAACCTTGGCCTTCGGCTCGGGAGGTTCGTAGTCCAACCGGATGAACCGGGGCGGGTGGGCGGAGCCGCGACCCACGCTCAGGATGCCTTCGAAGCCGTCCTGTCTGAGGGCGTCGACATCCCACACCTTGCTCGCATATCCGCCGGACGTTGCGATCTCGACCGCCCGGGCGGCGAGCGTCTCGGGAGTAAGGAGGGACGGCGGTTCGTTGACTAGGTCGCGGGCGAGCGTCGTCGCCGAACCGTAGGCGACGCCTTTCGCGACCTCGGCCGCCCCCGCCTGGAGGAAGAGCACCCGGGACGGCTTGTTGGCTGGGGGGCTCGTCTTGTGGGAGGTGAAGCGGTAGGCCCCCAGGAGGTAGCCCTCGGCTGCGGCGGCAGCGGCACCCTCCGGTCCGTCGGAGTGGAGCGTAGACCCCAGCACGGCCGCGTGACCGAGGGAGCGAGCGGAGGCCGCCGCGGCGCGCCGGACCTGGGATGTGTGGGCCTCCGTCTCGGGTCCCAGGCCCGCAACGGCAACCACCGGCGCCGGGACCGCTCCGCCGGTGGGGACCAGCACCACCTTCCCGGGGTCGGCCTTGAAGCCGATCGCCTCGAGGTGGCGGCGCAGACGACCCTCCATCGCCTCGTCGACTGCCCGTCCGCGCTCTGTCAGGCCGGGGCCCTCCTCGGCCTGGAACGCTCCGACCACAAGGGCGTCGCATTCCGCCTCGAGCGGGCTCTCCTCAGAGACGGCGATTTCAGGCGACATGCGACTCCTCCGTGGGTTGCGGGCGGCCCTCATGGTACGGCCTCCGGATTTGCGGGAAAGCGGGCCCGCGTGGCCCCCGGCGCGATAGCTTGTTGATGCAAGAAGAAGGGTTTTCGTAGGCCTTGGGAGGGCGGGCAGTGGACATCGTGTTCACCGTTGTGTTGCTCGTTTTGTTCTTGGTTACCTTCGTCCCGGCCGTGCGGCATGCGCGCCGGGGGGTTGAGCCGCTGGACGGAGAGGTTTTCAGGGGCAGGATGAGACCCATGGGGCGCGCCGATGCGGCCGGCCGCTGGGTGCTGATGCCCCAGTCCCCGGAGGTGGTGCGGCGCGCCCGGCAGCGGCGGGCCCTGCAACTTCGCAAACGGCTCCTGCTGTGCCTGGCCGCCCTCGTCCCCATCCTCGCCGTGGCTGCAGTCTGGCTTGGGCCGGTGGTCTGGGCGATGCAGGCGGTCGCCGATCTCCTCCTGGCCGGTTATGTGGCGTTTCTGGTGCGCAGCCGGAAGATGAAGGACCAGGACACGGCCGTCGTCCGTCCGCTCCCCGCCGCAAGAAGGTCCGAGACCCTGGGTGAGGCCGCCTCGTCCTTTCGGTAGGGTTCGGCGGTGGACCTGACCGAGTTGGGGGCCGAGCTAAGGCGCGGCTTCGACGAGAAGACCGCCGCACGTGAGGCGGGGCTGGCCGGCAGCCGCAACGTCATCCGGTCCTGCGGCAACGGGATCCGAGCCCTCCACCGCGGCGAGATCGAGTCCGCCCAGGGACTGATAGATGACGCCCAACGCGAGCTCGACGAGGCGCGCCGAGTGCTCGAGGGGCACGAGGACATGTTGATGGCGGGATTCGTGCACGACGCCGAGAAGGAGCTCGCCGAGGCCCGCATCACGCTGGCACTGGTGACCGGCGCGCCGATACCGACCCCCACGGGGATGGCCGTGCCTCCGTCCGCCTTCCTGAAGGGCATGGCCGAGTCGATAGGGGAGCTGCGCCGCCACATCCTCGATCTGATGCGCCGGGGGGACCTGGGGCAATGCGAGGCGCTGCTCGACGACATGGACGACATCTACTACCTGCTGATCTCGATGGACTACCCGGACGGCATCACCCACGGGTTGAGGCGCCTGACCGATGTAGCCCGGTCGATCATCGAGCGCACGAGGGGTGACTTCACCACCTCGTCGATCCAGAGCTCACTCCGGGACGCCCTTCAAAAACACGGCGAGCTGCTCGACGACCACTAGCTCGGCTGGAAGGCCACCGACGACTGCTGGGTAGGATGGGGGGCCCAAGGGCCAGTAGCTCAGTTGGTAGAGCGCACCCCTCGCACGGGTGAGGTCAGGGGTTCGAATCCCCTCTGGTCCACTAATTACATGGATGTAGTTTGCCGGCCCGGGGTTGCTTGACGCTGTCCGACGAGATGACTAGAATAATGGTCATGGAAGATACACTCCCGCTTGCAGAGATAAAGGCCCACTTGTCGGAGATCGTTGACCGCATCGAAGGGCACCACCACAGGGTCACCCTTACGAGGAACGGTCGACCCGCCGCCGTTCTGATGAGCCCCGAGGATCTCGATGCCTTGGAAGACACACTGAAGCTTCTCTCGGATCCTCAGGCTGTGCTCGAGATCGAGCGCGCCCGTCAAGAGATTGCTCGAGGGAAGGGGATCACTGCGGAAAAGCTCAGGGCCCGTTACCTTTAGGCGTGATCGATCAGCCTGGGAGCTGTTGGTCTCTCCTTCGGCCGAGCGAACGTTAGCGCGCCTCCCCGAGAAGGCAGCCGCGGCTGTCGTCGAGTTCATGCTCGGGCCCTTGGTCGAGAATCCAAAACGGATGGGCCAGCAACTGCGCAGCGAGCTGGAGGGATCGTGGGCTGCTCGTCGGGGGCCCTATCGCATCGTCTATGAGGTCGTCGAGGCGGAGCGCCGAGTGCATGTTCTGCGGGTCGACCATCATGCCGATGTCTATCGTCGTCGCTATGCTGCCTCGGTCGCCCCGCGCGCTAACCGTGTCCGCGTCAAAGGAGCGCGGTGAACTCTTCGGAAGTTAGTTCCGCCTGTCGCAGGATCGCCCTCAGCGTTCCAAGGGGAAGGTCTCGGTTCCCATGAACCGGGACCACAACAAGCGCATCCCTTCCAGCTTTCCTGAGGTAGTGGTGGCTTCCCCGGACATGCGTCTGCTCGAAGCCCGCTTGCTCCAGCGCGCGGAGAACCCGCTTCCCGCTGATCCGGGGGAGTCGACTCAGGGTGCAGCGACCTCGAGGTCGACGATTTCGGTCTCGGTGTCGGCCCGTGGAATGGGGATACCCTCCTTCACCGCTGCTTCGAGGTAGCCGAGGATCGCCTCGCGCGTCTGCTCCAGCGCCTCATCCCGGGTGTCGCCATATGTGGAGAGTTGACCGAGAGTCGGCACGTAGGTAATCCACACCTGCTCGTCGGCCTCCCACTCCAGCAAGACTTTGAACCGCCTTCCCGCGGCCTTGTTAGCGGTCACCATAACTTTCATTATGGCAGAGTGAGGGTCGCCGCCCGGAAACCGAACCGCTGCTGATGGTCACGGTTCGCGGACCGCGCAATCAGCTCCACCATCCAAGTCTGACATGAGTCGAACTCGGGCAGACACGGGTTGCTCTGCTTGTGAGAAGGGTCTCAACGAGAGATCTCCAGCGCGCGAGGGCCGCGGGGAGCACTGTCGTACAACAGCAATAACGTCCCGTCCGAGGCCGGTCTGATCGAGCCACGACGAGCGGCCGTGTGCCACGAGTCCGGTTGTTGGGATTCCCCGATCAGCCCGATCAGCCCAATCAGCCCACGCGTCGGAGGAAGGCCAGAATACGCTCCATCAGCAGCCGGGCTGCGTTCTCGTCGTAGTCGTCCAGACTCGGATCCGCAAACAGGTGGCCTGAGCCAGGGTAAAGGAAGAGTTCTGCTCCGTCTATCTCCTGGACCAAGCTCTCCGCCACATCGCGATCGACCTCGGTCCATTCGTCCGCGTCCATTATGTGGATCTCGAGCGGCAGCCCCTTTGGCCAGGGACTGTCGAACTCCGATGTCGGCACGCATCCGTGAAGAAGGATCGCCCCGTTGGCCCCCGGTCGTGTCTGCGCCAGCGCCTGAGCAGGCAACGCGCCGAGGGAGAAACCTATATAGACGATGTCGACAGGCAACGCTTTGGCCGCTTCGGAGCCCCGGCGGATAATCTCTCCAAATCCGACTTGCTCCGCGTGGGCGACACCCTCGTTGAGGTCCTGGAACGTCTTTCCCTCGTAGAGATCGGGTGCATGAACTGTATGACCGACCTCCCGCAGTTCGTCGGCGAAGGCGAGGAACCCGGCCGTCTGTCCTTGGGCGTGATGAAACAGGAGCACCGTTGTCATGCCGGTACATTAGCGAACACGAGCGTCGGCCTCAATCGTCATCAGTTTCCAATTCCGTGGGCTTCCGGAGGGCAGCCTCTCTTAGTACCGGCCCCTCGGAGACCCCGCGTCAACCTCCTCCTTCGCTGCCGATCTTCCTGCGGAAGACTTCGGGGTTGACCCGGCACAGGCCGGACTGGTTCGCACTTACGAGGAGCGGAGCAACGAACGTGACAACGCAGATCCATAAGGTCAATGGTCACGAGCTCTGCCGTGTTCACGTACTTCCGTGCGTTTTCCCCGTCGAGGCCACCGTTGTGATCGACAAGAAGGGCAACCTCGAAAAGAAACAGGCCTTCTTCGTGCGGCTGAACAACAGAACCCGCGAGATAGTCGACGCAGAGGAGCGAGGAAAGTACATCCTGAGCCGCTGGGACCCTGCCCAACCCCCCCGTTTCCGTAGGCCAATTGGGCGTTGCGGCGCACCGCTCCAGCGACCGTATTCTCATTGGCGGAACGGCCCGCAGTGCGATCGCAGGAAGTTTTTCTGTGAGGACGTTTGGCGTGCTACCAGTTAACTACTAACTTTGACAAAGTTAGTAGTTCATATCGGCCCGGACGCTGCCACGAGACCGAAGCGAGCAAATGATTCTCAACAACTACCGCGGAATGGAGTTCATTCGGACGGAGAATCCTCAGGCCCTCAGTCCTGACTTCATATTGACGCTGCATCGAATCTTGACCGAGGCGGGGCGTCAGCACGTCTTCGCTCCCGTCCGAGATTTGGTTGAGAGGCTGCGAGGAGATGTATCGCGGACTTCACAAGGTTGACATTCTCACCACGATGACGTCAGTGCCTTTTACGGCGATGATGCGGTTGGGACGGACGGAATTCGTCTGGATTGTCTTCCCGACGAGCACTCGAAGGTGTTCAGTGGAGTCCACCTCATCGTCCTTCCTATCAGAACGAAGCGAGGTGACGGCAACTCATGAGCCCGGCGAAGGGGCCGATCCACGCTCTCCTAACATTCGCAAACGTTCGACCGGTTCACGGCTAAAGACGAACCGTATGTGGCGGGAGCTATGCAGTCTCAGGTTCGTTGACAACCCGCCCGACGCGCCGTCCGATCATTCGATTCTCAAGCGAGACGGAACCGAGCACGATAGAAGCGCCCGGAAGGCACTGACCTGACGACGAAGCCGACTCTTGGACAATTTGGGAAGGCCTCCCCCTGCGAGGTGATGTTCCGGCGATCTATTGATCGTCTGGCCCCCGTTCTGTTCAAAACCCCTCGCACAGACTTTCGATCGAATAAAATTCTGAACGTTCAGGGCGCGCCGGACCGGACGCAGGTCCAGACATCATCGGTGAAACGGCTCGGCCACGCGCCGGAGAACAGGCGCTCGTCGGCGCGCCCAGCGTACTTTGCGACCAACGGGCGCGATTGTGAGGTGTTGCCCTCGAGGCGGTAGTCCGAGATGAAGTCTGCGATGTCTTCCGGCGTGATGCCGGCCCCCTTCATTGTGGGCACGTCGAGCCAGAAGTGCCCCGGGCGCGTGCGATCGAACAGCTTCTGGGGGACCCCGAACCGGTCGGCGATGTCAGCCATCAACTCGGCCATGTCGATGGGCCACGCGGTGGTCGCGTTGGCGGTGGGCGTCTGGCCGTGGTCGGCGGTCAGCGCCATGACCCAGTTGCCCCGGCCCACGAGGCCATTGAGGAACGCCTCGAGCTCACCCAGCTCCTCGTCTGTCTGCCGCAGCACGCCCTCTCCCTCGGGCGAGAGCATGTTCCATCTGTGCCCGACGAGATCGATGGGCTTGTAGTTCACGAAGAAGAGATCCGTGACATCGTCGCGGCCAAAGTCCTCACGCTCGAGCAGTGACTTGATCATCTCGGTCGTGTAGATCGCGAGCGCCGGCGTCTGTTTGGCGTCGTAGGTGTTCGAGAGGACGTCGTTGCCCAGCCAGAGGGAGTCGAGTTGCCCGTCTTCCAGGTCGGTGGCCCTGATGGCCTCGTCGAAGCCACCCGCCTCGTTCAGGTATGGCGGAAACGAATACCAGCGGCGATGACCGATCAGCTTCGATCCGTCCGCGGCGACGAGGGCCGCAATGTCCTTGTCCCCACCAGAGTGAAAAGTTCCGCGGCTCATCATCCCGTAGTGCCACGGATTCGAGCCGAACATCCCAACCATGGCCTTGTTGTCTGTCGTGACGTCGTAGAGGTCCGCAAGCGTGGGGATCTCCAAATGCTCAGGAGATCCGTCCTCGAACGAGTCGATCGTGTCGTCCCCGCTGCGGATATCGATGTCGACGACCCCATGTTGACTGGGGAACGCACCGGTCCCGATATTGGCGTGGATCGCTGGGGTGACCGACGGAGACGATCCAACCGTGGCTGCAACCCACGTCCCCGAGCGCATGATGCGCCGGAGGTTCGGCCACGCCTGCGGAAAAGCTCGAAGCGTGTTCATTCCTCCTCCGTCCCACACGACCACCACCACCAGCTTTGGGGGTGCGGTCCCGGGCTGCAGCGCGTCCGAGACAATCCTGCCGGGGCGGTCGCCCGGCCAGTCGGTTCCGAGCAGTTCGGCCAACGTCGGGGCGAGGTCGGTCACAGTCGGCTCGTGGCCGACCGCGATTCGGCCCTGGGATCGAATGTGCCCGGGACCGTAGAAGACCAGCGGAACCTCCTGGACGTAGTCCCAGGGTCCCGAGTGGCTCGTTCCGATGAAGCCCCCGAAGTAGTTGGGCTCCTCGGGGACTGCGATCAGCTCCGGCGACCGGCCGGGGAAGACGTCGCGTCTAACCCGCTTGACGAGTTCCGGAGCGAGGGTGCAAGCGCGCTCGAGCCACTCGCCAGACGGCTCGCCGACGGCTGGGCCGGATTTACCGTCGTTCTCCGATGGGCCGGGCGCGTTCGCGCGCGGGCTCGGGGCGTTCGACGGAGACGGGGACCCTTCGCCCCCGGTGCAGGCGGCCAGCAGCAACAACCCCGCGCCCAGTTCCGCCAGACGTCTCGATCTCCTCGGATGCATGCGCCGAGATGATAAGTGGCGCGCCGGGAGCCGACGGCCGAGCCATTGGTGCTGGTTCCAAGTAAACGCCCAATAGCCGGCTTCGCTAGCGAGCTACCTGACCGTAGAAACCCAGCTTGATCAGAGCCGCCCGATCGGCCTGGGCTTTGGAGGCCTCCTCGAGCACGTTGTTGGCTCGCATGACAAGCTCCTCGGCAGTTTCCGATCCGTCCCAACATGCGACGCCTACTGAGCACGTCTGGTCCTCTAACGCCGCTCGCTTCACACGCTCGACGGCTGCGTGTGCGTCATCCAGGGCGCAGTCGGTGAGAAGTAGGGCAAACTCATCGTCTCCGTAGCGGGCAACCAGATCGACATCCTTGATCTCTTCATCGCAAGCTGCTGCAACGTCTTTCAAGAACTGATCACCGGCTCGATGGCCGTTGCCATCGTTGAAGGCCATGAAATTGTCGATGTCAAGGACGGCGACCGATACGGGCTTTCCCGATCGGTGGGCGCGAGATAACTCCCTGGTGAGCTCCTCGTCCCAGGCGCGACGATTGGGAATCCCCGTCAGTGCGTCCAAGCGCGCAACCTCATTGAGTCTCGCGGCCAGCCTCCTGATCTCGGTGACCAGTCGCTGCACCGTCAAACCGATCAGTGGTCCCAAGCTCGCCCATATGAGAACTCGTCGCCATTCGGTCGGGGGATAGCGAGGTTCGCCCAACAGGATGATCGGGGCGGCGAAAGTCATGATCATGGCCGCAAACGCAAGAGTCAGCTGGAAGCGGGTCCCGTACAGGGCCAGCCAAAGGATCGGGAGCAGGGCAAGCAGTCCATAACCGGAGCCCGCACCGCCCTCCGCTTGGCGCAGGAATGGGATTACTGCGAAGAAGGCGAGAGGCGGGATCGCCTCCAGGTACGAGGGGTGTTTGTCCCAGGGAAAGAGAACGGCCGCGCCGATTATCAGGACCGAGATCGTCGCGGCAATGAGTAATGCGACTACATGCTCCCCGAGTGGCTGTATCGGGACAAGCGCAAACGCGAGGCAGGTCGCCAAGCCAAAGGGCGCGGTACGACCCATGAGGCCGGAACGGGCCAGAGGCCGGGAATTGTCCATATGGGGGAGTAGTCGGCTTTCTTGCCTC
This sequence comes from Actinomycetota bacterium, assembly GCA_013817045.1. Classification (GTDB taxonomy): domain Bacteria; phylum Actinomycetota; class CADDZG01; order CADDZG01; family WHSQ01; genus JACDDL01. The sequence goes on from JACDDL010000009.1 coordinate 20,168, forward strand.
TCGGCTTGAGACTGGAGGAGCTGGAACACTCCCGAACACGAGCGGCCGAGGTAGTAATACTTCCGGGTGATGATGCTTCAGGCTTGTCTCAACGGCTCGCGCACGAGCGAGGAGCACCCGGGTGTCCCTCGAACGCCTGGAGATCTCGCGAGGGAGGGGCGAGCCTCGGTGGAGGCCGGCGCCCAGGTTCTGCATCTCCATGCCTACGACGAGGCGGGTTCGGAGACCTTCGCGACCGCGCCGTGTGCGGCGGCGCTGCACGCGGTCCGGACGGCGTGTCCGGGAATCCCGATCTCGTTCAGCACTTCGGCGGACATAGAGTCGCACCCGCACCGCCTGGAGTCCATCGCCCGTTGGACCGAGCTACCCGACCTGGTCACCGCCAACCAAGGGGAGGAAGGGATCGGCGAGCTGTGCGACCTCCTCAGCGCGCGAGGGGTCGGGATCGAGGCCGGGCTCCTGCACCTCGACGACGCGCGTCGGTTTGTGAAGTCGGGGCTCCCGAATCGTTGTGTTCGCGTCCTGATCGAGCCCTTGGATGCAGACCCTTCCGACGCCGTCGCTCACGGTGCCGCCATGGAGCAGGTGCTGGTGAATGCCGGGGTGGCCCTGGAGCAGGTTCATCATGGCGACGGCGTCGCCACCTGGCACGTAATGGGACGAGCCGTAGAGCGCGGACATGGAATCCGCGCTGGTCTCGAGGACACAACACGGCTGCCCGATGGAGAGCCGGCTCCGGACAACGCGACGCTGGTGAGGCTGGGCGCTCGGATGTTGGCCGGCAAATCACCGGCTTAGGCCGCACGCAAAATAGCGGGGCCGAAAAACAGCCCCGCTATCTGCCCTCCCCCTACGGTGCTTAGGCGGCGTGCGCCTGATGATTGCCCCGGTCCAGAACGCCAGCGGCTCGGAACACCCGGTCGCCCGACGAATCGTAGATCGCGAAACGAAGGCGATCGCCGGTGCCCGGCTCACCCTGATCGGTCATGAAGAACTTGATCGTGTAGCCATCGACGTTGTTCAACGAACCCGTCCCGGCGCCACGCATCGTGTCGAACCCAGCCTCAGGCATCTCCTCGTCGTAGCCGTCAGCATCGCGGCAAGCTGCGAAGGTCAGGTCGGCCAGGTGGAAGTTGTTGCCGCCGTCCCAGTTGATCTCGAGGTTGTTCGGGCCATCGGTAGCCCCGCCACCGTGGGGTGAACAGTGAAGCTCGAAGCCATGCGTGACCCTCAGGCCGTTCGGTTTGATGATGCTTCCGCCCCCGGTCATGCGCCCCGGCAGCCATGCAAGTGCAGGTGCGGCTATGGCTACTGCCATCACCGCTCCGGTGATCAGTACGCCGAACTTCTTGACGTGCGACTTTCTCATATATGTTGCCTCCCAATCAGAGGGTCGCCCGTGCGATCCCGCCCTGGTTGGCAGCATACCAGATTCTTCCAGCTATGCGCTATCGGCGCAAAGGCGTCCGGACTTTAGCAGGAAATGACACTTTTTTCCCGGCACGCCCCTTTCAGAACGGCACCTCCTGGGTCAGCAAGCCGGTCCCTGCCCCCCTGCCGGAGAGGATGCGGCAGAATTCGACTGCATCGAAGGCTATGGCCTCCCCCCCGACACCGCTCGTGAAGACGCCGCCTGCCGGGCCTTCCAGGGTGAGGGTGAAAGGCCGGCCGTGGCGGCGGGCCCACTCGGCGACGACGTCGGCAATGAGGCGGCCGTCGTGGCCGGGGGTGAGCTCGAGGGTGTGACCGGTAGCCCGCGCGATGTCGACGCGGTGCATCCACGTGTCGCGGGTGAGGATCACGTCGAGCAGGTAGCCCATCCGCCACGTCTCCTCGACTCCTCCCACCTCTTCCTTCATGGGCATCCGGCGAAATAGAGCCGGCACCCGCTGCCGGGAGCGGGCGACCCGGGGACCCACCTCGGCGAGGCGCTCGACCACCTCCTCCGGAGTCAGGTGGGTTCGATCGCGCACCTGCACTGCGGTCATGCCGTCGATGAAGGGGCCGTCGCCGGCGGCCTTCTTTGCGGCTCTCATCTGATGGATGAACTGAGGGAGCGTCGCGAACGCCTCCATGCCGCCCAGCACGTGCGACGCCATTGCCCTTACGTCCCATGCCGGGCAGTCGGTCGCCTTCGACCATTCCCCGGGTCGCAGGGAACGCATCAGTTCCACCATCCGGGCGTTTTCGACCGCTGCGAGGGTCGCCGCCTCACCCCGATCGAGCGGGGGCACCTGCTCGATCGGGGTCGATGTGACCGTCATTTCCGGCTCCTTCTCATCTTGCGTGACCGTCATTTCCGGCTCCTCCTCCTTTTCGGTTCGACACGTGGTTGTAGAACATCTCCATGGCATCGTCGATGAGCCGGGCCCAGCGGTCGCCACCGGGGTCATTGGAGATCTGCTGGTCGGTGAGGCCGGTGCCGACAGCGGTCAGCAGGTCGAGCACCCCGGGGTCGGTAAGGCCCATTCCAGCCAACCGCTTCTGCGCCGCCTCGAGGCCCTCTACGGACAAGGCGAAGGCCTCGGCGGAAGGCTCGAAGCCGGGGATCGTGCGTTGGAAGAGCAGTTGGTAGCGAACTGGATCCTCGGTGCAGAACCCGACGAAGAAATGCATGGCTGCCTTGAGGTCGTGCAGCGGCTCCCCCGTGAGTCCCAGGCCTGCATCACGCTCCAGGTACTGACGTGAGCCCTGGGCGTACATGGCGTCGTAGATGGCGTTCTTGGAGTCGAAGTACGAATAGAGCGACGGCGCTTTCATCCCCACCTTGCGGGCAAGGTCACGTAACGAAAGCGCTGCCAACCCCTCGGCTCTGGCCAACTCCCAGGCGGCCTCGAGGATCTCTGCCCTTGTGGCCTCACGGCGTTCGGCTCGCCTATCGCGAATCGGACTGTCTAACATAGTTCGACAACTCTACGCCTGTTCGGTCAAGTGGTCAACTGGGTCCACTTCGAGGTGCCAGAATCGACCGCATGCTGACCATCGGAAGCGTTGTGCTGGGTGCAGCAGACCCCAAGCGGGCCGCGCAGTTCTGGGGACGGGCCTTGGGGTACGTTCCACGCGATCCGCAGGAAGATGACGATTGGATCGTGCTCGTCCCGCCGGATGGGGCTCCCGGCGTCCAGGTCGCGCTCGATCTCAGCAAGACACCCCTGCAGGAGCACCCCCGAGTCCACCTTGACCTGTATGCGGGCGATGCCGCCGACCAAGCGGCCGAAGTGGAGCGGCTCCTGTCACTCGGCGCCGAGCGGGTGGATTGGGACCTCTACCCGGACGATCCCGATTTCGTGGTCCTCGCCGATACCGAGGGCAACCGCTTCTGCGTTATCGACACAAGTCACAACTGAGCTCGAACTCGGCCCTCACCCTGTAGAGGCCAGCTCTCCCGGCGGCGCCCGCCCGGGGATCAGATCCGGCCTGAACCGGCTCCCGTCGGGCCGGAACCAATCGGCGATCCCGGGTGCCCCCAGCCGGACCCTCCACCCATACTCGTGGACCAGCTTGTGGTGGCGGCTGCATACCAGCACCAGGTTGTCGAGATCGGTCCGCCCACCTTTGATCTAGTGCCGGATGTGATGGGCATGCAAGAAGCGCCTCAGCTCGCACCCCGGAAAGGTGCAGCCCCGGTCCCGCCAGCGCAGCTGCCGCAGGATCCAGGCGGTGCGGTGCGGGCCGTCCGCCCGATCACGACCGTCTGTCCGGTGTGATCATGAACCACGGTCTGGAGACGGCCGTCACACAGCAGCCGGCGGGCGGTGTCGGGGTGGATCACGGGGCCGCCCTCGACGGCGCAGCCGCCCTCGCCGCCCACCAGGGCGCCAAGCTCGGCCTGGACCACCACCGTGGCCCGGTCGGGGTCTGCGTCCCGGGCGATGTGGGCCGACGCCAGCGCCACCAGCGCATCGGCGCGCCGAGCGTCGAGGGACTCCTCGGCCGGCCGCTATTGGTCCCACGCCGTCCAGGCCCCGGGAGAACCCCTGCGCACGGCCCCCCGGGCCCCGACGAGCCGGCCCAGCAGAGCGATGAGCTGATCACGCTCGGGCGGCTCTAGACCGGTCGAATGACGCTTCGTCGGAAAGTATCGTGCGGACAAACGATTGGAGCGGGCTTGTGACCGGTTACAACGTCGGGCTGTTTTTTCATCTGCTGGGTGTCGTGACCCTGTTCGGTGGCGTCACCATCATCCAGTTGGGAGGCGCACGCCTCAGGGCCGCCGCCACAATCGAAGAGGTGCAGTTGTGGCTCGGGCTTCTCCGCTTGACTGGGGCCATGTTCTCACCAGCAACGCTGCTGCTGCTTGCGAGCGGGCTCTATATGACGGCCGAGGCGTGGACCTTCGAGACGCCGTGGATCGCCGTCTCGATTGCGGGACTGCTGATCATGCCCCTGCTCGGCGGCACAGTCGTGAGCCGGCAGATGGCCGCCATCGGCAGGTCCGCCGCCGATGCGGAGACAGGCGCAGTCCCTTCGGAGGTAAAGCGACTCATCGCCACCCCCGCTGGGTGGGCGGCCGCGTTCGCCCTGAACGGAATAGCGCTCGGCATCTTGTGGGTGATGGCGATCAAACCAGGGTTGGCCCACTCGATCGTCGCAGTTCTCGGGCTCGCGATCCTGGGCGCAGTCATCGGTTATCTCGTCTCCGGCCCACGTAGTCGATAGGGCGCGCCCGCCCGGACCACGAGATCGGAATCGCGCGGACCAAACGGCTATCTTCATTCCGATATGGACGCCGCTGAGAAAAGTTCGACCTTTCCGGTCATCGCCCCTTTGGAGATCTCGGACGCGCCGGCGCTGATGGACTATGTGATGCGCAACCGCCTTTTCCTGCGCGCCCTCGAGCCACTCAGGCCGGACGCATACTTCACCATCGAGGAACAGGTCGAGGAAATCCGACGAGCCCAGGCGAGGTCGAGGGAGGGGAGTGCATACGCCTTCGGGTTGTTCTCAAAAGGAGCGCTCGTCGGCAGAGTCGCGTTGAGCAACGTCGTCAGAGGCGCCGGCCAATACGCCACCATTGGTTATTCGGTCGATCAGAGTCACAACGGCAAGGGTTACGCGACCGAGGCCGTCCGGCTGGCGGTTGCGTTCGCTTTTCGAGACGCCGGTCTGCACCGGATACAGGGTGCTGTGATGCCGGAGAACCCCGCCTCGGCGCGGGTCCTGATCAAGGCCCGCTTCCGCCCGGAAGGGCACTTCCAACGCTATCTGCGGATAAACGAACGTTGGGCCGACCATGACATCTATGCGATCACCGAGGAAGACTGGATCGGCGCGGGGCGACCGCGCGGGGAGAGTGCGCATCCGTGATCGCGCCTTGGGCTCTAGTGCGGCGACAGGCACTAGCACTTGCAGGTGTGGCTCTCCTGTTGGGGGTGGGGTGTGGTGAGAGCGAGCCGGCGCCGCCTGCCTGCGCCGAACGGGCGTTCACCACCGAATCGGGCGTTCGCTACAGGGATCTGAAGTGCGGGTCGGGCGCTCTCCCGGAGCGCGGTTGGATTCTTTCGACCGACTACACGGGCACACTGGCCGACGGCGAACGGTTTGACTCGACCCGCGGCCAACCTGGGCCCTTCCGGTTCTCCCTCGGAGGCGGTCAGAACATCCCGGGATGGGACGAAGGAGTTGCCGGGATGAGGGTGGGAGGAGTCCGCAGAGTCGTCATCCCGCCGGAGCTTGCCTACGGAGAGGACGGGCTGCCGCCGCGCGTGCCTCCCGGCGCAACCCTCGTGTACCGCATCGAGCTCCTGCGGGCACGCGCCCCGTGACCCGATCCAGCGCGTCCCTGGGCCCCTTTGGAAGACCGAGCTCGCCGCCCTCAAATCCAGCACCACCCCTGCGGCGGCTGGTTCTCGACTGCGTCTGATCCTTCCTTCGGCGCCGGCTCGTCGCAGTTGTCGAAAACCCAGATGCGGCGGTCCCACTGTTCGAAAGGCAGCGGTCTTGCGGCGAGCAGCGGGTAATAGAACGCGAAGGTCAAGACGCATGCCGTCCCGAACAAGGTGACTGCAGCCCGGCCCGCGATCGAGCGGACAAGTTCGGCCATTACGTAAGCAAGCCCCAGGCACATGAAGGGCAACGTCGGCAGAAGGTAGAACAGAAAGACAGCCGACCTCCCCGTTGCAAGCACCAGCCAGGGACCGTAGGTGACAAAGAAGCCCGCCAGGATGAAACCCTCGGGTCGTCCGAGGCTGTGGCGTCGCACCCATCTGACTCCGACATAGAGCAGGGCCAAGAGGGAGGACCACCACACCAACGGATTGCCGATCGCGGCGATCTCTCTGTAGTCGCCGTTCGCGGCATGGGTGAAGTAGTAGGAGACGGGGCGCTTGATGAGCAGCCACGACCACGCCGGTGACTGGTAGCTGTGCATCTTGTCGAGGCCGAGGTGGAAGTTCACCATGTAGATCTGCCGTTCGAGAAAAACGCGCATCCATGACCTTTCGGACCACGGCGCCGCGCGCCATGTACCGTCCAAGACTCCCGCATAGCTGAAGGCGTAGACGATGACCGGCGTGAGCATGAGCCACACGATTATGGAGGCGCCCTCTTCGGCAAGCGCCCGGCGCGCCGGTCTGGGTTTGCCGTCGGCGCGCCGCGCCGCAGCCTCCCATGCGAGGGTCAAGCCGATCAGCGCCACGACCACGAGGGCACCGGACCACTTAGAGGCGGTCGCAGCCCCCGCAGCGACGCCGGCGATCATCCGCCATGGTCTATGCACCAACGGGAGCCGGGCATCGCGCCCCGTGCGCAGGAGCCGTCTCCGGTCCAAGAGCAGGAAGTAGAACGCCGCAAGACCGAAGAGTGGCACAAAGATGTCCAGCATCGCGACGCGCGATTGCACGAAGTGCAGTGGGTCGATTGCGAGCAACCCCGCGGCAAAGGTGGCGCCGATGGTGGACCTCAACAGTTCGCGCGCCAAGAGGTAGAGAAGCGCGATGGTGGCTGTGCCTGCCACCAGAGCTGCGAAGCGCCACCCCAGAGCGTTGTAGCCGAAGACCCGGATGCCCGCTGCAAGAAGCGACTTCCCCAGGGGTGGATGCACCGTCGTTATCTCGGCCGCGCTGGCACAGAGTGAGGCGGGAATGTCCGCGTACAGACACGCGTCCTTTGCGTAGTAGCTCTCGTCAAAGATTCGTTCGGCGGGCACGGCAACATGCACGAGTCGTATCGCGCCCCCGATCAGGACGACAACAAGAGCGGCGACGAAGTCCACGGGGGCCCACCTCGCGGCTTCCATCTCTTTGGCGTGCTGTCCCCTCCACAGTGTCATTGAGGCGGCAGCATAGTTAGTCTCTGTGGTTGTGACAGGCGATTCCGGCGGCCGGCTCATCCTGTGCGGCACCCCGATTGGCAATCTCGAGGACATGACATGGCGCGCCGTGCGCACTCTGCGTGAGGCGGACGTGTTGGCTTGTGAGGACGTGCAGCGGACCCGCAAGTTGTTGGCCCACTTCGCCATTCCTTCACCCAGGCTCCTGGTGTTGAACGAAGGCAACGAACGCCGCCGAACGGACGAGCTTCTGGCCAGAGTGAACGATGGCCAGGACGTCGTCGTCGTTTCAGGAGCAGGAATGCCCGGATTCTCGGATCCAGGCTACCGGGTGGTGAAGGCGTGTGCCGAGGCAGGCCTGAGGATCGAAGTCGTGCCGGGCCCCACTGCCGCAGTGAGTGCCCTGGTCGTGTCGGGGCTCGCCTCGGACCGTTTCGTCTTCGAGGGCTTCCTGCCCCGTGCTGCGGGGCCGCGCCGCCGGCGGATCGCTGAGCTGGCGGATGAGTCCCGCACCCTGGTGATCTACGAGTCGCCGCATCGTCTGAAGGCCACGCTCGACGACCTTGCCGAGACCTGGGGTGACCGGCCGGCAGCCCTCGTTCGGGAGCTGACCAAGGTACACGAGGAGGTCCTCAGAGCGTCGCTGTCTTCCCTGCGCGATGAGATTGGCGCCAGGCCCGCCCGGGGCGAGCTCGTGCTTGTCATCGCCGGCGCGCGCAATCTCTCTCGGGAGGTTCCGGCAGTCGAGCTTGCACGGCGTGCGACCGAGCTCATGGGGGCCGGCGTGGCTCGTGGAGAGGCTCTTAGGCAGGTGGCCAAGGAAGCCGGAGTGGCGCGGCGTGAGGTGTTCGACGCGCTCCTACAGGAGAGAGCTGAGTGAACCTGTGGACCTGGACGGAGCGCTTCGAGCGGGGGCTTCTATGGAGCGACGGAGGTGTCGTCGGGCAGCCGGACCTCGACCGTGCTGAGCTCGCGTAGCTCCGCAGCGCACTTCTCGCAGACCCGGCGGCCCTTGAACTCGTAGGCAGGGTTC
>JACDDL010000310.1 GCA_013817045.1 Actinomycetota bacterium
GCCCGAGACCTTCTTCGTTGACCACCGCTGGACCTTCATCGGCGCCATCTCGGGTGCCAAGACCAGCGATCAACAAGGCACCGTCATCCTGGGAGCCGTCTCGGAGGATGAGCTGATTTCCAACGTCGACATCCTCGTCAGAAGAATGGCCTCAACAATGGAGGAGGATAAATGAGGAACCTGATAATGGCTGCCCTTGGGGCGGCCCTAGCGATCACCGGATGCTCGAGCTCTCCAACCTCAGAGGGTGAAGTGGTTACGAGCAAGGGGGCGCCGACTCCAGGGCAGGACGTCTTTCCCGTCGTCGCGTCCTCCGAGATCATTGTGGGTGACAACCGTCTTCAGATCGGGCTGATCGATGAAAACGACGCGCCGGTGCGATCACCCGATACCAAGCTGCACGTCGGCTTCGTGGGTCCAGGCGACCAGCAGTCCTCGAGCGAAACCATCATGGAGTTCCTGTGGACGATAAAGCCGGTGCAAGGTCTTTGGGTTGGACGAGCCAGCTTCGATCGATCTGGTCAATGGCAAGCGGTCATCGAGGTCGAGGGAGGCGGCTACGACACGGCCGTTCGCACACCCATTGAGGTCAAGAAGAAAGGAACCACGCCCGAGATAGGGGAAAGACCGCCCGCGGTGGACACCCCTACGGCTGCTGACGTGGATGACCTGTCGGAGATAACCACCGATTCCGATCCCAACCCGAGGTTCTACGAGCTTTCGATCGCAGACGCTTTGAAGGATGGCAAGCCCGCGGTGATTACCTTCGCTACACCCAAGTTCTGTACCTCGCAGGTGTGTGGGCCGACCCTTTCGATCGTCAAGGGCGTCGCCCGAAAGTTTCCGGGCGTGAACTTCCTCCAGGTCGAGCCCTACGACCTTAACAAGGTCCCCCAGAAGCTCGAGCCGGTACCGGCCGTGACAGCGTGGGGCCTTCCGTCCGAGCCGTGGGTGTTCGTCACCGACTCCAAGGGACGACTGGCGGCGAAGTACGAGGGAAGCGCCGCTCCGAAAGAACTTGAGGCATTGTTACGAAAGCTCTAGGCATCCCCTATGGAGGTTGCAAAAAGCTTCCCCTGTCGGCGTTCGACTCCGACCCGAACGGGCTCCGCGCCCGCTCGGTGCGAGTTCAGATGTGCGAGCGGGAAGTCGTAGGTGACTTCGTGGTCCACATAGATCCGGTATGTCTGTTCTCCCTGCCTTACGGAGAAGGTCTCGACGGCGCCGAAGCTTTGGCCGGTCTCGATCTGGGTAACCACTCCGGTACCTCCCGAAGACCCGAGGGCGGAGCCGTCGACGAGTCGCATCCGGTAAGAACAAAGACGACGACAAGCACACTGAGCACGGGACGGAGCATCCTCTGAGGCTAGCTCTCACTGGGCAGTCTTTCCTCCTACGTGCTTTCTCTGGAAACGTCTGGCCGACGGAACCGTTCGACGATGCGGAACGAGGCGTCGCCGCAAGGTAGAGGCCTGCTCGCTTGGCGATCAGGAGCTCCAAAGTTCGCTCCGGACCAATGACCAAAGCCCGGAAGTGAGATGGCACTGTCATCTGAACAGATATTCATATTTAGGGAGATAGCATGGAGGAACCGACCGCTATCGACCCGTGCGAAGTCAAGCTCATGGACCCGGAGCGCGTCCTTGCGGTTCAAGCTGCCCTGCCCACCGCAGACCGGATCGACGAATTGGAGGAGATATTCGATCTCCTAGGGGATGGAAATCGACTGCGCCTCCTGACGGCGCTCCTTGAAGCTGGGGAGCTTTGTGTCTGCGATCTGGCGGCTGCCCCACGACGATGTCTGAATCGGCGGTGTCCCACGCTCTTAGGCTCTTGCGTCTGAACCGGGTCGTTAAGGTTCGCCGGTCAGGCCGTATGGGTCATTACTCGCTCGAGGATGGCCACGTCCGCATGTTGTTAGACATCGCCCTTCAGCACATAGACACATCCATGGTTGAGGGCCATCAACACGGCCTCCGAAACGTGCTGCAGCGGGCCCTGTGGATCGCGCTTGGGCTAAACCTCAGTTACATGCTGGCCGAGATCATCGGCGGCGTCGCTTTCAACTCACTGGCGCTCCTCGCCGATGCCGCTCACATGCTGTCGGATGTCGGCGGTCTCGGGATCGCCCTTTACGCGCAGCGGCTGATGCTCCGTCCTTCGTCGGCCCGTCACACCTACGGTTTCCAGCGAGCCGAGGTGCTCGGGGCCCTCGCCAACGCCGTCACCCTGCTCGCGGTGGTCGGTTGGGTGGGATACGAGGCGACCAATCGATTGACGGATCCCGAGCCAGTGCGCGATGCTGCTGGCCTGCTTGACGTCGCGACGATGGGGTTGTTCATCAATCTCGGTAGTGCCGTGATCCTTGCACGCGCTCAGGGCCGTAGCCTCAATATGCGCGGCGCGCTCCTCCACATGTCTTCGGATGCGGCCGGCTCCCTGGCGGTCATCGTGGCGGCGGTTGCAGCGCTTGTGGGGAGCAACTTGGGTGGATCCGCTGGCGTCGCTCGCCATCTCGCTGCTGGTGCTGGGGGTCACATGGAAGCTCTTGCGTGAAACGGTCCACGTCTTGATGGAAGGCGCACCCAGGCACCTAAACCTGGAAACAGTCGAGGCAGCCCTGTCATCGCAACAGGGCGTGTTGAGCGTTCATCACCTTCATCTTTGGAACCTCGCCTCTGATGTTCCGGCTCTCTCTGCGCACGTGATCCTTGGAAGCGGAGAGTCGTTACACGAGGCACAGTTGCAAGGAGATCAACTGAAGTCGATGCTGCACGAGCGTTTCGGCATCGAGCACGTCACCCTGGATCTCGAATGTCACAGCTGCGAGACCGAGCCAGCGGAAGCGATTTGACCGTGGGTAATGTAGCCGC
>JACDDL010000104.1:0-9290 GCA_013817045.1 Actinomycetota bacterium
GTCTTCTGATCGGTGTCGATCAGCAGACCCAGGACGTCGTGCATGCGCTCGTGCTTCCGGTCGAGACCGCAGATGGAGTGGCGCGACTTGAGACCGAGGCCCGCCTCGACGCCGGATACCCGCTCCACGGCGTCGTTTGCGACCTCGGCCCGGGATTCGCCCAGGTACACCATGACCATTTCGGAGCGGTCCCCTTTCAGGCCTGCCGGGTGCACTTCGATCGCCGCTTGGACAGCGATGTCCCCAAGGCGCCGTGGTCGGCCAAGGCGCATCTCTACGCGGAGCTAAGGGCGAGAGTCAGAGCCATTCTCTACGCGTCCTCCTACGACCAGGCGTGCCGGCTGCTCAGTGCCCTGAGCGACGATCGCCGTCGCTTTAAGGGCATCGGCCGCGTCAACGTGGTCCGGGCCTGGAGCGCAACTTCGACGTCTACATGGCTCATCACTTCGCAGCCGGTTTGCCTGCGGACAACAACATCACCGAAAACGTGATCAAGCAACTCAACAAGAAGCTGAGGTTGATGGAGGGCTTCGAGAGCCTCGAGTCCGCCGAGCGCTACGTGCGGTTACTGGGGGGTTGCTATCGCTTCAAGCGCTTCACCGATTCATGCCGGGCCAACAACAACGGCAAGTCCCCGCTGGAGCTCGCAGGCGTGGATCTTGAGGGCCGCGACTGGCTCTCGTTCCTGCTTGGATCATGACCGTTCCGGACCCACCAGACTGGACGCTCACCGAAAATCGAGTTACCGGCACCCACAGGCTTGGGCTCGAGAACCGTTAGCCCGAGGGAGCGGCAGGGCCGGTCGGCTTGACGATCCACAGCCCGGTGCGCATGTCGCTCACGTAGATGAGACCACTCTGTTTGTCGAGGGCAAGGCCCCAAGTCATTGCGGGACCACGTCCGAGCGTCTGTCTGCGCTCGTCATCGGTCGGCGGCACGAACTGCCCGACCTTTGTGGGATCCGTCGGGTCGGTCATGTCGAGAGCAACGATCCCGTGCGAGTACCACGACGAGTAAGCGCGGTTACCCATGACCTCGGTGTTGTGAATCGACCACAGACCCCTGGGAGTGTGTAGTTGCCCGCGTACGTGCGGCAAACCAGCAAAACGACCGACCTGGCGGTACTCGGCCACCCCGTCGCCGTTTGTGTCTGCTGCTGTCGATTCCGCGAAGATCCTCAAGAATCCCAGCGAGGGAATCCGCGGAGCGAGGTTGACCCTCACCCCTCTAGGATCGGGCGTGGCGCGGATCGAGTCCACGAGGCCGTCGATGTCGGCGACCGCCACAATCGCCATGTCCTTGGCCTTCTTCGCCAGCTCGTCCCTGACCTTCCGGCAGCAAAAGAAACCGCTGAGGAAGAAGGAATCGGGCCGGTAGGGTCTGAAAGAGTTGACCAGCACGGCCCTCGCCCCGGCCCGCGCGGCCAGCACCAACTGCCGTCCCACCCCGCACGGGCTGTTCCTGCTGAAGGGATCCTCGAACTCGAAGGCCACGATCCGGCCCTCCCCTCCTTCGAAGTCCTCTGCCGAGCAGCCGGAACCGGCGTCGTGAAACAGCCCGCTCACGGGACCGGTCTGAGTGAGCACCGGAGTGGGCAGGCCGAGCGCCTCGATGGCCGGGTACTGCCTGGTCCCGGTGGCATTGCTCGTGACCCTCGGAGGGGACTGCGACTCCTCGTCCTCGTCGTTCTGAAGGATGTAGCGCTCGCCGCCACTCTTATAGGGGGTCATCGAGTGGGCATCGCCGTCGTCGTCCGCCTGAAAGGTCGTGCGGCCGACGAGCTGCGGCCGGCGGAGGCGGCTAATGTCAAACTTGAGGACGCCTGCATCCCAGTAGGAAACGTAGGCGGTCGTTGCGTGATCGGCCGCCCGGGCGCTGTGGCCGAAATAGGCGTTGAAATACCCGATGCCTTGGCCAAGACTTGTGATCTCCCGATCGCCCGCCGTGATCTCGAGCGAGCTGTCCTTGACTATGTCCCACGCGGCCAGCGTCTCCGGATGCTTGGGGTAGGTGATGTTTACGATGCGGAAGTCTCCACCGCGCGTTGAAAACGGGACCGCCAGCAGGGCGATGACCCGGCCCCCTGGACGCCGGGCGACGTCGAGCTCGTGTACTCCTCCGAAGGAGACCGGCACGGGCAAGTAGCTGAGCTTCTCCGGGCGCTTGGGGTGGGTCACATCGAATAGCGCGAGACCACCGTTGGGTCCGAAGTTGCAATCCTGAACTCCAACGGCGAGGACGTCTCTCTTGTGGATTTTCTTAACGACGGGATCCTCATAAGAGACCTCGTCTCTCCTGAGCCGAGCAGTCGCCACCAGCTCTGAGCGGCTCGGTCGGCTGACGTCTACTATCTTCACGCCCCTGCCGGTGCAGCCTGCGGCCCAAGTCCCGACGTAAGCATGCTCTCCCACTGCGCCACCATGATCAAACAGTTCGACGTCGGCGTCGGGCGCCCCCCCTCCTAAAGAGACGTGGTCGAGGACATTGAAGTTTTCCGCCTTGCCCACGGTGGGGACTCGGGTCCTCTCTTGCGTGGCGGGGGAAGTGACGGCGGATGACGGGCCGAGCCGGTCGAACAAGAATCGTTGTCGGGACTCCTTGAGGCTCTTGGCCCGAGGCGGCACCTCTTGGGGAGACGCACCAGCCTGCCCGAACAACGTCATCACTATCCCGACTACGACGACAAGGTGCGCCCTCCTACCAACCGACATCTCTCTGCCCCCGACTCGAACGACAGTTTCTAGGCTGTCGCTGCTCCGAGGCAGCATAGATCGGTTCCAACGAGGTTTGCAAACGCTTTCCGAAGGCTGGCGATGTGAAACGTGATCCGCAAGGTGCCCCTTGGCTTGCGGGTTCTTATCGGGCGACTGTCGACTTCGCAGCCGAGGTACCGAGGCCGGCAGTCCGCGTAGGCTTTGTTAATGGTGGTCTGCCCCAACGGTGTCACTGAGAGTCCCGACACCTTGAGAGTAAAGAGGAGTGAGGTGATCCCCGAGCGCGTCCCAGTAGCCGTCGTACCACGGCGCGCCATCGGGCGTGTAGTGGGACCACCAACCCGCCCATCTTCCGCGAGCCTGCAGCCGTCACGACTCTGGTCCAGCCCGCCGGCTGATTCAACGATGGCGGCAGAAGTGTCGGAAAGCCGAGTCGCCAACCGGAAACCAAGTTGTGCGACCTTTAGGTGTGTGTTAGGGGTCGTGGAAGCCGCAACGTTTCCGGGACGCTGGTGCGTCACAGTGAGCTAGCCCCATCCAACAGCTGCTTGAGAAGGGGAGGTGCCGGTGAATCCGCGGACCGCGTCGCGGCTGGCGTGGTCGCTGTGCGCGATCTCCGTCGCCCTGGCTCGGTGAGGCTTCAAGTGCTAGTGTCTGCCCACGCCGAGCGTCATACAAGGGGGAGAAGTATGAAGCGGGGCATGTCTAAAACTTGGAAGAAAACCGTTCGCGCTGGTCAGCTTCGTGGCTTCTTGGGGTCAAGTCTAGCCGTGAATGCTTCGCCGGGTGCTTCTACGCTGGCTGGTGGAGGTTTTGCGTGAAGCAGGCCGCGCTTTGCCGCTTTCGGTCTAGAGCAGGCTTTGGGGCTTCTACGCCGCCGAGGAGAGGGACGGCGGACGCCGTCGGTGCTCGTAGAGCGTCAGCGAGTTCACCATCAGGGCATAGCCGATGAGGTTGACGTGTTGGCCAGCGTGTCCGATGCTGTGGGCGCGCCCGAGCCACATCGAGTCGTCGAGGCCTCGGTTGATCGACTCGGAGTCATTGCGGCGCGCATAGAGAGCGGCGAAGTCAGGATCGGTGGCAGAGATCGGTCGCACGTTCTCGGTCCGGTTCAACCTCCGAGCTGCGTCTTGTTCGTTGTTGTGGAGCCTAACTGTGACCGTTGCGCCACCGTGACTTTCGGGCAGGCGGTAGTCGTTGTACTAGCGAAACAGTCCGCTCTTGTCCTTGATGCGATGGGTCCGGAGGCGCGTCAGGCGGATGAACTCCAGATCTCCGGTGTCGGTGAGCTCGCCGATCCCTATCTCACCGCCACGGGCGTAGAGGCGACAGGTCATGGGGGTCCCATCCTCACGGACGACGTGTTTGTCTTCGATGTGGGCGCTCTTCTCAATGCGTTTACCGTCCTTGCGGCGGGGCTTGTCTGCGCCCTTGACCGCAGCGGTGACACGGTTGACCGGCAGGAGGCCGAGCTCGCGCAGCAGTCTTTGATGGTGCACCCCTCGAAGAGCGGTGTCATAGATCACTCCCTGGGCACCAGGCACGTGGGGGGCAAGCCTCCTAAAGCAGTCCATGGCGGCACTGGCCTCTCCCCCGGGTTCGGGGACCCACTCGAGGTCCAGGATCATGCGGGCGCGCGCCTCGATGGCTCGAGCGGCCACGATCACGAACTTGGTGCCCCAGGCCGCCTCGCCGGTGCCCTCGAAGTGCAGGGCGCCGTCACTGTCGCAGCGCAGCTCTTTGATCTCACCCGTGGCCTTGTCGGTGCGGGTCGCACCTGGCTTGGCCCTGAACAAAGGGGTGACGACCTTGCCATCGGCGTAGAGCATGCGATACAGGTGGGGATGGGTCCATGATCCTGGTCCTTGGGGGTCGAGGAGACCGAGCTCACGGGCTTGGGCCGATGCGATCTGGCGATGGAGCCGTGCCAGGCCAGTCAGAACTTGAGGATCCTGGAGGTAGCGGTTACGTCCGTAAAGGTAGTGGTGGCGCCGCATCGGCCTGCAGGGAAGGTGCTTGGATCTGTCGTCGGACGACACAGACTTCGCGGTGTCTCTCGGAGCAGTGTGGGAGGGCGACGAGTTGGTAACCTACGATCTCGACCATCTGCGTCATAACCTGCAGCACCACTCCGACGGATACCTCGAGGATTCAGACTAGCGGTGACCGTTTCCGAGTCTGAGGCAGGGGCCACACCGGCATTCTCGCGTCGCGGATTCCTGGCCGCCTTACCCGGCCTAGCCGCAACACTTAATGGAGCGCCGCAGGCCTCCATTTTGCGGGTTGCCGGCAGAGCCGCAAACATAGAGTGCATTTGCAAGCGTGCGTGGGGAGCCGGACCGGTGCAGGGCACTCTCGTCTCGCACGAGGTGCGCCGATTGACCGTGCATCACAGCGGAAAGGCACTCCGGGACAATCGCCGCGCACCGTCTCGCTTCAGGGCACATCAGAGATATCACCAGAGTTTGGGATGGCCGGACATCGCCTACCACTTCCTGATAGACCGCCACGGGCACACCTACAAGGGCCGTCCAAGCTGGGCACGCGGGGACACTTCAACCGACTATGACCCTTCGGGACACCTTCTCATTCTCTGCGAAGGAAACTTTGGTAACCAGCGCGTCAGTCAATCGCAGGAAAGGACTCTCGTGCGTGTCCTTGCTTGGGCCTCTGGAAATTTCGACGTCGATCCCGGGACGATTCGAGGGCATCGAGACTTCGCCTCGACGGCCTGCCCGGGGGCCGATCTCTACAGGCTCATCGATGGCGGCCACCTCGAACATCGTGTTCGCAAGCGGCTCCGTAGGGGCGTTACGTCCAAGAAGGAACTGTGCGGGCGCGCCGGGCGCAGGCGCGTCGCCGCAATAGAACGCGGCGACGCCTGAACGAGGACGCTTCCGACACTTCCTAGCGCGATGCTATGTGATTTGCTACCCTCCCACGAGGCATAGGGGAGCGCGAAACGTTGGGGGAACCATGACTCGAAGCCCGAGTGATCTGCGGGTAGCACTCTCCGCCGTGGCCGTCATTCTCTCGCTCGTTGCGGTACTGATACCGGCGGCCGGAGCTCGGCAAGGGGCGCAGGCGGAATAGCCCCGGCCTATCCCCCGACAGGACGGGTGCCGGACCGACAGAATCCCATTCTAGACGAAGTCGAAGGCGGAGACTTATGTAACCATCTCGTCGAGCAAGCGCATGCTAGCCGCATGCAAGGCAAGGCTCATGCGGGAATGGGCCACCGGTGCCCCGAATACGGCCATGACCGCATCACCGATGAACTTTTCGACCGTGCCTCCGAAGCGCTCGAACTCGGTCTTGAGCAGGCGATGGTAGGGGGCCAGGGCGGCCCTCACATCCTCGGGATCGGCGTCATGGGAGCGGGCGGTGAAGCCGACTAGATCCACGAACAGTACCGAGACGACCTTGCGCTCCTCCTGGGAGAGGGTGGCCTCCGCCTCGATGACGTTGCCGCAGGCGGGGCAGAACTTGAAAGCGTCGGGACTTTCGGTTCCGCACTTGTTACAAGCCGCCATGGCCCGCCAGCCTATCGGAGCGAAGGAGTGATCTGGGCCGAGTCCCGCCCATCTGACTCTGAGCAGTCATAAAGGCTGTGGGGTGCATTTATTCGGTTCAGGCCGTTGACCAGCGCTTTCTCCTTGTCGCCGAGGAACGGCGACAAGTTCCCGCGGCCCCTTCAGAACATCCCCCGGCATTCTCAGAGTCGGCTATGCCTGTTCTCGAAGCCTCAACCAGAGCCTGAGTGTTTCAAGGGTCGCTGTCAGATCGGACCTCTTGTCTATCAAGTGATCGCTGCAACTACGTATTGCCGCTGCGCAAATGAGCAGCTCAGAGGCTGTCGCAAAAACCCCCCTGAAAGGCTCGCGTTCGCGCGCGGAGTTTCAGACAATGGAGCCACGGACAACGATAGGGAGGGATCGTGGGCTACAACTTCATCTCCTGCGACAGGGACCAGCAGTTCCTGATACCGCCGAGCCTCGATGAGTGGCTCCCCAAGGATCACCTCGCCCGCTTCGTGGTCGAGATGGTAGGCATGCTCAACCTCTCCGCGTTCTTGGCTCGCCGCAGAGCCGATGGCTGGGGCCGCGCCG
This sequence comes from Actinomycetota bacterium, assembly GCA_013817045.1. GTDB lineage: Bacteria > Actinomycetota > CADDZG01 > CADDZG01 > WHSQ01 > JACDDL01. Next base: position 6,824 of record JACDDL010000104.1, read on the forward strand.
CCTATGACCCCAAGATGATGGTGGCGCTTCTGATCTACGCCTATGCCACCGGCACGAGATCGTCGCGCAAGATCGAGGCGCGCCTGATCGACGATGTCGCCTTCCGCTTCATCGCGGCCAACGAGTCCCCCGACCACACCACCGTCGCTCGCTTCGCCAAGGACCACGAGGACGAGCTCGCCGATCTGTTCGACCAGGTGCTGCGGCTCGCGGCTGAGATCGGCCTCGTCAAGGTCGGCCTCGTGGCCTTGGACTCGACCCGGATCAAGGCCGATGCCTCGCCCGGCGCCAACCACAGCATGGATTGGATCCGACAAGAGGTCGACAAGATCATCAAACAGGCAAGAGCGAACGACGACGAAGAGGACCGGCGTTCGGGTTCGTCGGGCGACCACATCCCCCCAGACCTGATCGAGCCCGACAGCCGTCTCGCCCGTCTGGTGGCGGCCAAAGCCCGGCTCGATGACGACGCGGCCAGACGCCAGGCCGCCTACGAGGCCAAGCTTGCCGCCCGCGAGGAGCACAAGGCCCGCACCGGCAAGGGGATGACGGGACGCAAGCCCAAGCCACCGGAGGAGCGCCTCAGAGACAAAGAACGCTCCAAGAAGGCCAACACGACCGATCCCGACAGCCGCATCATGTCGAGCGCCAACGGCGGCTACCTTCAAGGCTTCAGCGGTCAGGCGATCGCCACCGAAGGTCAGATCACCATCGCCTGCGCGGTGGCCAACGAGTCCACCGACTTCGGGCAGCTAAAGCCGATGGTCGAGCAGGCGGCAGGGAACCTCAAGAGCACAGGTGTGGGCGCGGCGATCGGTGTCGTTACCGCCGACGCCGGCTACCTCAGTGATGACAACCTCGCTTTCGAAGAAGAGCTCGAAGTCGAGCTCTTGATCGCCACCAAGAGTCGCAAGCAGGCCGGGAACAACGGTGAGCGTCCGCGCGGGCGGATACCAAACGGGCTGACGCGAACACAGCTGATGGAGCGCAAGCTTCAAACAAGACGGGGAGGGCATCTCTATCGCAAACGAGCTGCATCGATCGAGCCGGTCTTCGGACAACAGCGACAACGCGGCATGGGCACTTTTCGGCGACGCGGGCTCAAGGCGTGTAACTGCGAGTGGCGCTTCGAGCACGCGGTCCACAACCTGCTCAAGATTAGGACCTCGGGCAGGTGGACGGCAACGCGTGAGACCCGAACCACACGAGATTCGTCGCAACAACGACGGATCGCCCGGGCGTTCCGCTGTTCAGGCCCTCGCTGAGCTATTTCTGCGACAGCCTCTCAGACGGGGGTAACCGAATAAATGCACCCTTCACGGGCGCCGTCTCCCATCCGTAATGCTCTGGCAGCTCCGCGCTTCAGACGACTGTTCATAGCTAACACCATCAGCCGATGGGGTGACACCTTCAACGCGGTCGCTCTCGTGATCCTTGTGTTCAGGCTGACGGGATCCGGGATCAAGGTCGCAGGCACTGTCGCGTTCGAGATCGTGCCGGTGATCCTGCTTGGCTTCGTCGCCGGCTACGTCGTCGATCGCTTCCACAGGACTCAGGTGATGGTGGCCGCAGACCTCGGGCGTGCGGCGATCGCTTTCGGACTTGCCTTCGCCCACGGGCAGCTGTGGTTCATCTATGCGGCGGCCTTCGGCTTCTCGAGTCTTTCGGTCTTCTTCAATCCGGCCGCCTCGAGTGTCATCCCCGCGCTGGTGGAAGAAGACGACGTGGTTGGAGCCAATTCAGCGTTGTGGTCGGCGGCGGTCATCTCTCAGATCGTTCTTGCCCCGCTCGCTGGCGCTCTCGTTGCCTTCGCGGGTCCCGGGCCGGCGTTCGCGATCAATGGCGCGAGCTTCGTCATGTCCGCGGTCCTGCTCACGCGCTTGAAGATCCCGAGACCGGCAGAGGTTCCTAGGACGAGCTGGCACCAGGTCACGGAGGGCCTTAGGGTCGTGCGCGCGAGCAGGTTTCTGAGCGTTCTGACCGGTGTTCAAGCGATAGCGGCTCTGTCGGCTGGGGCGACAAGCGCACTCTTGGTTGTCCTTGCCGAGGACCATCTCAGGGTCGGTCCCACCCACTTCGGTTTCCTGCTTGCCGCGATCGGGATCGGTGCAGCGGCGGGACCACTTCTTCTCCAACGACTAACGCGCGAGGTGCGCACACCGCTGTTTCTTTTCGGCCCCTACTTACTGCGCGGAACGGTCGACCTGGGCCTTGCCGCGTCATCCAGTTTCGTATTCGCCGTTCCCTTACTGGGCGCCTATGGGATCGGAACTAGCACCGGGATGATCGCTTACAACAGCGCGCTTCAGCGCAATGTCGCGGATTCCGTCCGGGGAAGGATCTTCGCCTTTTACGACGTGGTCTGGCAGTCGAGTCGGTTGCTGAGCATCGGGATCGGCGGCTTCTTGGCAGACCAGCTCGGGATCACGGTCGTTTATGCCTTGGGGGGTGCGCTCCTTCTCTGCGC
>JACDDL010000104.1:9300-9954 GCA_013817045.1 Actinomycetota bacterium
GGATGAATTCATGAGGTTCGCATACCTAGGTTCCACCACCAAAGGCTTGCTATTCCATCCGGTGAAGCATTCAAGCCCTTCAACAACGGTTCAACCCTTCTTCGTGCAGCGACAGGTGGGCCACCGATGATCGTCGTGGTCCTCTCGACCGGATAATGGAACCCGGCGGCGCCAAAGGCAAGGATGCGAGAGAACGACGACGCGGAGCCATCGAGGCCGCGTCCGCGGTAGCGCGCAGACTCGCAATCGAGTGCTCGCACCCAACGATCCTCAAAGACGCCAACAACACTATCGTCCATCTCGCGCCCGCTCCTGTTGTCGCCAAGGTCGGGACTACGATGATCCGACAGCAGGCTCTCGCCCTCCTTGAGCGTGAGCTCTCTATTGGTTTGCATCTCGCCTCCCGCCAAGCACCCATCGCGCCTCCCACCTCATCTGTTCCCCCCGGGCCACACAGTCACGGCGCCACCGTGCTGACGCTGTGGGAGCTTCGGGACCATGATCCGGACCGCAACTTCGAACCCGCACTGCTTGCCGCGGCTTTGAAGAGGTTTCACGAGGCTTTCGCAGGCTATCCGGGAGAGTTGCCGGCGTTCACCGGGCAGGTGGAGGAGGCGGGAAGCGTGCTTTCGGATCCATCACGCACCCCGACCC
>JACDDL010000010.1 GCA_013817045.1 Actinomycetota bacterium
ACCTCGTCCCGCTCCCGGGGGCCCGGCGCGATCCTCGCCAATGCGAGCTCGGCGGTGCCGGCAAGCCACACCGCTCCGGCCGCCCGGGCGATCCCGGTGCGCCGGCGCAGGCTTCCCCCCACGGCCGCCGCGCCTGCGGCGGTCAGCGCCAGGTGACGCAGCTTTCGGCCCGTGGGAGCGCCCGCAGCAACCCGCCAGCCCCGGCCGTGGAGGGCCCACATGAGCACGTCGTCGGCGTTGCCGGCCTGGCGGCGCAGGCTCGCCCAGCGATCCGGGGCCCCGACGGGGTGGCGCACGGTGCGGTCACCCCGGATGATCCGGTAGCCGGCCCCGGTGACCCGGAGGCCCAGGTCCGCGTCCTCCCGGTAGGCCCGGGGGAAGCGCTCGTCGAAACCCCCCACCTCCTCCAGAACGCCTCGCTGGTAGGCCATGTCGGCGGTCGCCCACCTGGCGTTCTCGAGCCCGGCCACGTTCCTGGCCCAGTCGGTTGGACGTCCCCCGGACGGGCGGGAGACCACAACGCGCCCCTGGGAGGCCCCCACGACGCCTTCGCCGGCCCGCTCGAGCTCCGCCTTCTCCGGCGTCGCGCCGACCGCCCGGCCGAGATCGGTGGCCAGCCGTTCGGCCCAGTCCGAAGTCGGGACGACGTCGTCGTCCAGGAACACGACCCAGTCGCCTAGGCAGGTGCGCCAGCCTGTGTTGCGGGCCGCCGCCGGCCCTGCGGCCCGGCCTCTCAGCACTTCCACGGTGCGCCCCCTGGTGCCGGGGAGCGGCCCGGTCGCGTCCTTTCGATCGTCGACGACGACGATCCGCCCCGGTCCCGGGGCCGCCTCCACTGTCCGTTCGAGTGCGCTCAGGAGCGTCGCCAGACTGGCCCGGCCGGTCGTGGGCACGACCACATCCCAGGAGGTCACCGCCCCCACGAGTGCTCCTGAGCGGCTCCGGGCCGCCGGACGAGGAAGGGCCCGATTGCAAGCGCGTCGACCGGCGCGGACCCGAAGCACTCGAGGGCGTCGCGCGGGTCGTCCACCATCGGCCGCCCGGCGGTGTTGAGGCTCGTGTTGACCACGACCGGCGTTCCGGTCCGCCGCTCGAAGGCCTCGAGCATCGCCGCCACCAGGGGTTCGGCGCGCCGGTCCACCGTCTGTATACGAGCCGTTCCGTCGACATGGACGACGGCAGGGATGCGCTCGGCCCAACCCGGCCGCACCCGGTGGGTGAAGAGCATGTAGGGGCTGGGAAGCGGGCCGTCGAAGATCTCGCCCGCTCGCTCCGCGAGGACCATCGGCGCAACGGGCCGGAACTGCTCGCGCCCCTTGATGTCGTTCAGGCGGGTGAGGTTGCCGGAGCGGCTCGGGTTCGCCAGCAGGCTGCGGTGGCCCAGGGCGCGGGGACCGAATTCACTGCGACCCTGAAACCAGGCCACGACACCGTCGGCCGCCAATACCGCGGCCACGCTCTCGGCGATGTCCGCCGGACGCGCGTAGCCCACGCGCGCTCGCCGAAGCCATGCCTCGAGCGCGTCCTCACTCCATTCGGGCCCCAAGGCGGCCGATTGCATCGGGGCCACCCGGTCGCCGAGCTCGTGGGCGAGGTGCATCGCGGCACCCAACGCCGTGCCGGCGTCACCGGCGGCGGGCTGCACCCAGATGTCGTCGAAGAGGCCTCGGTCCGCCAGAATCGAGTTCGCCACGCAGTTGAGCGCAACGCCGCCGGCCATGGTGAGATGGCGTTCGCCCGTGGCCTCGTGCAGCCAGTTGACGAGGTTGGTCAGCACCTCCTGGAGGCGAATCTGCACGCTGGCGGCAAGATCGGCGTGCTCCGGGCCGCGATCACTCTCCTGCCGGACTCGCTTGACGAACGTGTCCCACTCGATGGGCCGGACCGAAAAACTGCCGTCTGCATGCGCCTTTACCGCCTTGCGCAACTCCTCCAGGAAGAGAGGCTCGCCGTACGACGCGTAGGCCATGACCTTGTACTCATCCGAGGCGCGCCGGAAGCCGAGATGCTCGGTGGCCTCTTCGTAGAAGAGCCCAAGAGAGTCTGGAAGTGATTGAGCCGCCAACGTTTCGAGATGCTCGCCGTCCCACCGGCCGGCCAGATGGGACGCACGCTCGCCCCGGCCGTCGAGCACGAGGACCGCGGAGGTGGCCGCAGGAGCCGCTAGATAGGCCGAAGCCGCGTGGGCGGTGTGGTGGGGGACGAAACGCACGCATCCGGGGTCGAGGCCGGGCAGCGCGGTCTGCAGGAACCGCGGCGCCCGCTGAGCGTAGAGCGTCCGCAGCCCCTCCCAGTTGCCCTCGGTGATGTCGGCGCTCGCCGGCGCGCCGAGCGCCGGGTCATAGGAGTAGGCGACTCCATCGAGATCCTCGGGAGCCAGACCTGCGTACTCCAGGCACCACGTCGCAGCGCGTTCGGGCAGCTCCCAGGCGGAGAACGGCACGGGGGACTTGCCGTGTTTGCGCCGGCTGAAGCGTTCCTCCTCTGCTGCTGCCACGGTCCGTCCGTCCACCACCAACGCGGCGGCAGGGTCGTGGAAGACTGCGTTGACACCCAGAACGCGCACGGCCCCCAACCCCCACTTCTAATTTTCGCCTGGAAGATGAAAAAGCCGACTACCCCGAGTCGGCGAGAAGTAAACGACCGGAAGGTTATTTGTCTCTGGGCTCGCTCTGTTGCCGCCGGGCGACGATCCCGATGGAAACCGACGTCAGGCTATGTCGGACTCGTCCACGTCGGGGTCGAATGGGCGGGGCTCGGTGCGGTCGGTGTGTCGCAGCATGAAGATGGTGAGGCCCAATGCGACGACCACTCCGGTGAGTATCCCCATCTCGAGCATGAGGTCGTCGAACGTCGGCGTGCCACGAGCTCCTTGGCCTCGGCGCTGATGAGTATCAGGCGCCGGATTACCGCGACCATCCCGACGATCAGGAATGGTTCCGTCATCAGGGTGCTCTCGTCGATCACCGCCCGCACGGTGTGGAGCAACTCGGTGGTGATGAAGACAAGCAGCAGCCCGTCGAGCAGCTCGAGGGTGATTGTAAGAAATGACGAATCGCCAAGGCCCGTGAAGAAGCTATAGACGACGTAGACAAATAGCCCCGCGCCGGCGGCGGCGAGCGCCGTTGCAACAAGGACGTAGAAGACCTGTTCGATGTAACGAAACCCGTCGGCGGTCCTGGAGCGCGCCTTTCTCGTCGCTACGCCCTTGCTGCCTCCTCCTTTGCCCTGGGTCATGCCGGGCATACCGCCGGCGCGGCGGCTGCGTGTGCGACCCGCCTCACGTCGGCGGCTTGTCCTGAAACGATGAGGTATTCGAGGTTGCGAACATGGGAGACGCGCCCGACCTTATCGCCCACAGGGTTGTAGATCCCGATTTGCGCGCCCACATAGCGTTTTGACTCGAACGACAAGACCTCGACCTCGCCGCGCGCGGCGCAGAGCTCTACCAACTCGTCGAGACCCATCCATGCCTCGTCGTTGTAGGACAGCACGACGATGTCGGCCTGGAGCTCGGTGATCACACCTTGCAGGGCAGCCTTTATCTCACGCTTGGAGTTGAACACGCTGCGCGTCGACGGCTCTTTGCAGTCGAGCCTTTTGCAGGCGACGCCGTAATGCACGGGCCGATCCCACGCTACGAGGGTCTCCCATACATGATAGTTGCTGAAGTAGGAGTGCTGGTTGTACGGCGGGTCGAGATAGGCAAAGTCCACATGTGGAAGGAGTGCCACGACGCGTGTTGCATCGGCGCGCAACGCGACGCCTCTGCCGGACAGCAGATCGGGCACCCTGAGCTCGAGCTCGTTATAGGAGCGCGGCGCCCATTTCTTAAGGTAGGCCATCTGCACCCCGGTGGTTGAATCGACGCGATCGGCGGCTTCGATGAGGCTCGTCAGCAGGATCGGGTACAACGCCGATTCCGAGAACACCGAGTCGAGGGCATTGCGGATTGCGTCGACCTTGCGCCCGTTCGACGGTTGAAAGAACCGAGCGCGTCTGCAGTAGGTCTCCGTGAAGTAGCCGTCTTCGCCTTGTAAGCCCTGGAGAAAATCCATGGCGTCGGCGAGATGGCGGCGGTCGAGGGCGGCCGCGTCACATGCGATGTAACACTGCGCAAGCACTTCCGAATAACGAGCCGTGTCGACTGCGCACACATTGGCGCCGCGCCTCTTCAGCTCCTGAGCCACCCGTGTGGTGCCGGCGAAGAGGTCAAGGGCGGAGGCGGCTCCCATTCGTGAGAACATCGCCCCGATCTGCGGCACCAACCTCCGCTTCGAGCCTATGTACTTGATCACCGGCCAATGGTAGGTGTACTCACCCGTTATCGGCGGACCACACTCGGGTGTTGCGGTGGCGTCAATGGAGGCTCCTCTCTATTCTCTGAGGATCTCCTGGGCCTTCAGCGCCAGCCAGAGCTCGAGACGGTTCTCGCCGACCGCCAGGTCGCGCCCCAAGAGCTCCTCTGCCTGTCGCACCCGATACCGAAGGGTGTGGCGGTGAACGCCCAGAGCCGCGGCGCCGGCCTCCCATCGCCCTCCCGCCTCGATGTAGGCGCGCACCGACGCCACGAGGTCCGAAGAGCGCGCCGAGTCCCGCCTGATGAGCGGGCCCAGCACCGATTTCACAAAGCTCTCCAGCGCCATCTGGGACTGGGTCCCCATGAGGAAACCGTAGGAGCCAAGGTCCCGGGGGCCCGCCACCAGGCGCTCGTCGGGTGCGGCCCGCAGGGCGAACAGAGCGCTTAGGTAGGACCTGCGCATCGAACCGGGAGCAACGGTCTCGCCGACGCCGACCCTCACATGTCCTTGCCACCGGCCGGCGCCGAACTCGGCCTGGAGGGACTCGGCAAGGACCGCAGGCGCCTCGTGCTGCACCAGGGCGGCCACCCGCTCGCCGAGAACCGCAGTCCTGACACCGCCCGCGCAATGAAGCCCGAGCCAGTCGTCGACGGCCGATGCATAGCCATCCAGTGCCTCGTCTCCCAGTGCGTCGTCTCCGGTCGCGCCCGTGGGCTCGAGGACCAGGGCCGTGACCTCCACGCCCGCCCGAAAGCCGACCAGCTCCAGACGACGTTCGAGATCTCCCCGCGCGAGCCGGCCGGTGAAACCCTCACTGATTATGTCCCCCGTGACCCGTCGCTGAGCGTCGATCACCGCCCGCCGTGATGAAAGGAGTAGCCCCAGCACGGTGGTCGCATGCCGCACAACGATGCGGTCCAGCGGCCCCAGGCGCCGGTTGTGCCCGAACACCAGGACGCCCTCCTGGCGTTTGCCCGCCATGACCGCCGTCCCCACCTGCGCACCCTGGGGACTCAGCTCCGAGGAGGCCGCAGGCCCTCGAACCTCGAGCAAGGCCTCCGGAAGGGCCCCGAACACCCTCCGGTCGTCCGGCACGCTGATGCCCGGGCCGTGCGCCCGCGCTATCACTCCTCCGCGCAAGTCGAACAGTGTCGCCCATCCCCCGGTCAACGCCGCCACCTCGTCCAGGACGTCCCCCGGCCCCGAACCTGCCGCAACCAGATCGGCCAGGCGCTCGTGCACCGACACGGTGGCCTGCGCCTCCTCGAGGCGGTCCTCGGCCAAACGGGCGGACACCCATTCCGAGATGGCGATGAAAGGGGTCCTGTAGGGCACCCCGAGGATCGGAAAACCGCACTCGTCGGCGGGTGCGGCCAGAGCCTCCGGCACGATGTCGAATCCGAATCCGAATCCGAAGCCAAGCCCGGCGACCCGGGCGGAGACCAATCGCTCCAGATAGGCCCCCTGTACCTCGGGATCGCCGGAAAGGCCCATGCCGGTCGTAAGCAGCAGCTCGCCGCCGGACAACCACGGGGCCGGGTCGGGAAGCTCGGAGGTGTGAACCCATCTGATGGGCGCGCCGGAGCCCCGCTCCCCCGCCAGGAGGACGAGGTCGAGCCCTGAGCGCGCCACCAGGTCGGAGATCGTCGGCATTCAGGTACAGAGTGTACAAAGGGGATCCCGAAGGTGCTCCTCTTTGAACTTCGGGGACGGCCGGGCATGCTGCTAACTTCCTTTCGTACAGACTTTCGGGCGGTGATCTGAGTGGAATCGGGACAGGGTTTTGCATGCCTCGCAGCGGCTCGTTCCGGCGAGGTGCCGGCACCTCGTGGCCTTCGGCCTTCGGGCAGGGCGCCGATGACGGTGGGAAGCTCCGAGCTCGCAGGGCGCCCCGTCACGGTCCGACAGTGCAGAAGGGGAAAAAGATGACACAGGCAAAGGTCAGCCGGATCCCGGGGCCCAACTCGCGACGGTTGGCGCAACGGCGCGCCGAGGCCGTTCCCAAGGCTGTGTTCAATACCGCGCCGATCTTCGTGGCTTCGGGCGATGGCGCCGGGGTCACCGACGTGGACGGCAATCGCTTCATCGACCTGGCGGGAGGTCTGGGAGTCCTCAACGTCGGGCGCGCAAACGAGCGCGTTCAGAAGGCGATACACCAACAGGCCGACCACTTCCTCCACGAGTGCTTCCACGTCGCCATGTACGAGGGGTACGTCGAACTGGCCGAAGCGCTCAACCGGCTGGCGCCGGGAGACCACGCAAAGATGACGATGTTCGCAAACTCGGGTGCCGAGGCGGCCGAGAACGCCGTCAAGATCTCCCGCTACGCCACCGAGCGAGACGCGGTCGTTGCCTTCTCGAACGGCTTCTCCGGTCGCACCCTGCTCGGCATGACCCTCACCGCCAAGGAGATGCCCTACCGGCACGGCTTCGGCCCCTTCGCGCCCGAGGTCTACAAGGTGCCGTTCGCCTACTGCTACCGCTGTCCGTTCGGTCTCACCCATCCGTCCTGCGGCATGGCGTGTGCGGAGTATGCAGCCGATGTAATCGACTCACAGATCGGCGCGTCGAACGTCGCTTGCATGATCGTCGAGCCCGTTCAGGGAGAAGGCGGTTTCGTGGTCGCCCCCGACGATTATCTTCCGGCGTTGCGGGCGATCTGCTCCGATCGCGACATCATCATGGTCGACGACGAGGTCCAATCGGGCATGGGCAGGACGGGCAAGCTCTTCGCCATCGAGCACTTCGGCGTGACCCCAGACATCCTTACCACCGCTAAGTCTCTGGCCGCGGGGCTGCCTCTGTCGGGCATCACCGGACGTTCGGAGATCATGGACCGGCCGCATGTAGGAGGCTTGGGCGGGACCTTCGGAGGCAACCCCGTCGCATGTGCCGCCGCCCTGGCCGTGCTCGAAGAGTTGACCGCAACCGATCTGCTCGGGCGCGCCGAACGCCAGGGCAAATTGCTGCGGGAGCGCCTCGATCCCCTTGCGGACAGAGTGGGGATAGTCGGCGAGGTACGCGGGCTGGGCCCCATGGTGGCGCTCGAGCTCGTGGCCGACAAGAAGACAAAAGAGCCGGCCAAGGCCGAGACCGGAGCCATCGTCAAGCGCTGCATCGAGCATGGCGTCCTCATACTGAAAGCCGGTACCTACGACAATGTCGTCCGATTGCTCGCCCCCCTGGTCATCTCCGACGACGACCTTCACGAAGGGCTGGATGTTCTGGTCGAGGCCCTCGAGTGGGCCGACTCCGGAATGAACTGACCCATGCTCATAAACGGCGCCGTCGTCGAGGGGACCGGACCGGCAGTCGAGGTCGTCAACCCCGCCACCGAACGTCCCTATGCGGAGGTTGGTTCGGCTTCCCTTGCACAGGTTACCGACGCGGTCAAAGCGGCGGCGGGCGCTGCGCGGTCATGGAAGCGAACTCCGGCACCCGAGCGCGGCGAGGCGCTCAACGCGCTTGCAACCTGGATCACCGAGCACACCGAATCCCTTGCCACAACCCTGACGCAAGAAGGCGGCAAGCCGCTGGTCGAGAACCGTGACGAGATGGGATGGAGCGCAAGCTGCTTCAGCTTCTACGCAGCCCTGGGACGTTCCGAACGTGGGCGGGTCGTCCCCTCGGGCGAAGCGGGGCAGCTCTCTTTGGTCCTGAAGGAGCCACATGGGGTCGTCGCGGCCATCGTCCCGTGGAACTATCCCATCCTGTTGATGGCATGGAAGCTCGCACCCGCGCTGGCGGCAGGCAACACGATCGTGCTCAAACCCTCCCCTTACACTCCACTCTCCACGCTCGAACTGGCCGAGGGCTTCGCCGAGATCTTCCCACCCGGTGTCATCAATGTCGTCACCGGTGAGGCGGAGGTAGGCGCCGCACTGGTCGAGGCGCCCGATGTCTCCCTTATTGCTTTCACCGGCTCTGTGGACACCGGCAAGAAGGTGATGCGGACCGCATCCGATCAGCTCAAGAAGGTTCATCTCGAGCTCGGCGGCAAGGATGCTTTCATCGTTTGCGATGACGTCGACATCGAGGTGGCCGCCAAGGGCGCCGTCTGGGCCGCATACCTCAACGCCGGCCAGGTGTGCACCTCGGCGGAGCGTTTCTATGTGCTTGGAGATGTATACGACGACTTCGTCGACGCATTCACCGCCGAGGCGCAACGGCTGGTCGTGGGGGACCCGATGGAACCCGGCACGGACATCGGACCAATGGTGCGCGGCGCCCAACGGGACAAGGTCGAGGCACAGCTCGCCGCGGCCACGGGCTCTGGGGCAAGCATCCTCGCAGGCGGTGACAGAGGCGCGTTCGAACGCGGCTTCTGGCTCAAACCTGCGGTTGTTGTCGGCGTCGACGAATCGATGGAGCTGTTCCGCGAGGAGACCTTCGGGCCCGTGGCCCCCATCGCCAAAGTCGAGTCGTTGCAGGAAGCCATCGGACGGACGAATTCGAGCGTCTACGGCCTGGGCGCCAACATCTATACGCAGAGGTTGGACTACATGCTCGAGGCCATGGAGGAGATCCAAGCTGGGACGGTGTGGTTCAACGACCCGTTGACCGACAATGAAGCTGCGCCTTTCGGGGGGATGAAGTCCTCCGGCATCGGACGCGAGTTGGGTACCGAAGGACTCGATGATTTCCGCCAGACAAAGCATGTGCACATCGACACGAAGGCGGACATCAAATCGTGGTGGTACCCGTACTCCCAATATGCGGCCCATCAATCTGAGCACGGCACTCCGCCCGGTTAGCCCATGAAGGGACTTACAGTCTAGATATGGCCAATGTCCGCCTCGAAGATGTATCCAAAGCTTTCAAGAGCGCAGTCGCGGTCGACAACGTCACGTTGACCATCGACGAGGGCGAGTTCTTTTCCCTTCTGGGGCCATCCGGTTGTGGAAAGACGACCACACTGAGGATGATCGGGGGGTTCGAGGAACCCAGCTCGGGGCGCATCTGGCTCGGAGATGATGACGTATCCGGACTCCCCGCTCACAAACGGGATGTCAACACGGTGTTTCAATCCTATGCGCTGTTCCCACATCTCAGCGTGGCCGAAAACATTGCATACGGGCTCAAGCGCCAAGGCGTCCTCAAGGACGAGATAGGCCCGCGGGTCGAAGCCATGCTCGAGCTCGTGGACCTCGAAGGATACGGGCACCGGCGCACGACTCAGCTCTCCGGCGGACAGCAGCAGCGAGTTGCGCTGGCGAGAGCTCTCGTCAACCGCCCGCAGGTGCTTCTGCTGGATGAGCCGCTTGGCGCCCTCGACCTCAAGCTGCGAAAGCAGATGCAGCTCGAGCTCAAGCGGATTCAGTCCGAGGTCGGGATCACCTTCATCTATGTCACGCACGATCAGGAAGAGGCGATGACGATGTCGGATCGAATCGCCGTCATGAGTGCCGGCCGGCTCGAGCAGGTCGGCGCGCCGCAAGACGTCTACGAGCTTCCCGCCACCTCTTTCGTCGCATCTTTCCTCGGCGCCTCGAACTTGCTGGAGGGCGAGATCGAGGGGACCAGCGGCGAGATCACGAAGGTGCACCTCCGGGTCGGGGGCACGGTGACGCTTCCCGCAGGACGGCTTCCCTACTCGGATGGACCGGTGGCGGTGGGCGTCCGTCCCGAGAAACTGCACATCCAGGCTACGGACTCGAGCGAGATGGACAAGGCGGACAACGCCATCGAGGCGACCGTGGTCAGCTCGACCTACACTGGGGTCAGCACCTCCTACGAGTGCGCCACCTCGGACGGGACGCGATTGATCGTGTACGTCCAGAACCTCGAACGGTCGGCGTCGCCGCCCGGCGCGGGGGAAAGAGTCCGGCTTACCTGGGATCCAGATCACACCTTCGCGGTGGCCAAGCCGGAGCGGAAGGACGCTCGAGCGGCAAACGACAGAAAGGGTTGAAATGAACGACTTTGACAGGATCATGTCCGGGATATCGCCGCGTGCCGTTCCCCGGCGGGAGATGCTCCGCCGGATCGGCATCGGCGCGGGTGGGGCTTCGATGGCGGGACTGCTGGCCGCATGCGGAGTGGAGGGCGAAAGCGAGCAACCTGCGGCGAAAGGCAAGGATCCGTTGTCCACCGCCAAGGTGGCGGGCGAGCTCAACTTTGCGAACTGGCCTGCCTACATCGACAAGGCGAAGGGCGGGAGCCCCACCCTCGAGCAGTTCGAGAAGGCGACGGACATCGATGTCCAATACAAAGAGGTCATCAACGACAACCTGAGCTTCTATGCAACGATCCGTGAGCCTCTGGCAAGCGGCCAACCGGTCCAGTGGGATCTGATCGTCGTCACCGACTGGCTTATCGGAAAGATGGCCGATCTGGGTTACCTCGAGGAGCTCGACCACTCGAAGCTACCCAACTTCACCAAGAACGCAGGTGCCATCTACAAAGACCCAACCTATGACCCGAACAACGCACACAGCGTGCCGTGGCAATCCGGCATCACGGGCATCGCGTACAACCGGGAGCTGACCGGAAGGGAGATCACGAAGACCGAGGATCTATTCGACCCGGCCTTCGAGGGCCAGGTCGGCATGATGACCGAGATGCGCGACACGATGAACCTGGTGATTCTCAGCATGGGGATCAATCCTGAAGAGGCCACCCTCGAAGATGCGCGCGCCGCCCAGGAGAAGCTGCTCAAGCAGCGTGAAGACGGCATTCTGCGCCAGTACTACGGCAACGACTACGTGCAGCCACTCGCTCAGGGTGACCTGGCATTGTGCATGGCCTGGTCCGGAGACGTTCTGGGCAAGACGCTGGGAAGCGACTCCAAGGTCGACTTCATCGTTCCCGAAGAGGGTGGCATGCTCTGGACCGACTGCATGGCAATTCCGCAAGACGCCGAACACCCCGTTGACGCCCTCGAGATGATGAACTTCGTCTACCAGACCGACGTGGCGGCCCAGATGACTGCCTGGATCAACTACATCTCTCCGGTGCCGGCGGCGAAGCCCATCCTCGCCAAGGCTAACGACTCCTACACCCGGCAAGTGGCCGATAGTCCGTTGGTCTTCCCGAGCAAGGACATGGAATCCCGCCTGCACAGCTACAAGAACCTCGATCCCGAAGAAGAAGAAGAGTGGAACGACCTGTTCAACGAGGTCATCGAGGGTTGAGTCTGCTCCGGTGGCGTTAGAGGCCCAGGGTCGCAGCGCGCCAGAACCACCCGAACCACCTTCGGACCGGGCCGGTGGCGCGCGCAAGGGCCGCAGGGGGCTTGCGCCCTATCTGCTGACGCTTCCGGGCGTTGCATGGCTCGTAGCCTTCTTTGCCGCGCCGCTCGGCTTCATGTTCCTGTTCACCTTCTACGACGGGACGATCGATATCGGCTACAGCTTCACGTCAGACTGGCCGCAGACTTACGTCGAGGCCTTCACTACCTATGACACTCAGATCATTCGTTCGGTCATCTACGCTCTGATAGTCACCGTGGCAACGCTGCTCATCAGCTTCCCCATGATGTACTGGATAGCGATGAAGGGTGGCCGGCGCAAGAACCTCTTCGTCCTCCTTCTCCTACTCCCCTTCTTCACGCCCTTTCTCATTCGCACCCTGGCGTGGCAGCTGGTCCTTTCGGATCAGGGAATATTCCTCGGCACGCTCAAGGACATCGGTTTGTTGAGCGCGGACTTCAAGCTCCTCGCCTCACCCTTGGCCGTTATCAGCGGAATGACCTATAACTTCCTTCCTTTCATGGCGCTGCCTCTGTACGTGGCACTGGAGAAGCTGGATCCTTCGCTGCTCGACGCGGCCGCCGACCTCTACTCGAGCAAACGGGAAGCTTTCTTGAAGGTGACCCTCCCGCTCACTTTGCCGGGCGTTTTCGCAGGATCTTTGTTGACCTTCATTCCCAGCATCGGAGACTTCATCGACGCCGAGATACTGGGCAATCCGAACACTACGATGATCGGGAGCATCATCCGCCGGCAACTGCTGGTCAATCAGGACTACCCCACCGGGGCAGCCCTGTCCTTCTTGTTGATAGCCGGCATCCTGGTGGCGGTCTTTCTCTACGCTCGTGCACTCGGCACCGAGGAGTTGACCGGCTGATGGCCTCGGCAAGCCCGCCCCGGCGGCGGACCAAGCGAGAATGGATCCTGCCGACCTACACCGGCCTCGTGATCGCCTACCTGCTCATCCCCATCGTCGTAATGATGCTCTTCGGGTTCAACGATTACCCAGGAAAGTTCAACTTCGTGTGGGAAGGCTTCACACTCGAGCATTACCGCAATCTCTTCAGGATCCCCGAGCTAACCCAGGCGCTGCGCAACTCTCTGGTCATCGCCGCCATCACCAGCGTCGTCGCCACAACTTTGGGCACATTGATCGCGCTGGCGTTGACGCGCTTTAGCTTTCGCGGCCGCTCGAGCCTCAACCTCTTCATCTTCATCCCCATGGCAACTCCCGAGATCGTGCTGGGAGTGTCCCTCCTGTCGATGTTCGTCGCCGTCCAGTTCGCTCGCGGCTTCCTCACGGTGCTCATCGCTCACATCATGTTCTCGATTTCCTACGTCGTGGTGACCGTCAAGGCGCGCACTTCAGGATTCGACCGAAGCCTCGAGGATGCCGCGCGTGACCTCGGTGCGGACGGATGGACGACCTTCTGGACCGTGACCTTTCCCTTGATTCTCCCGGGAATAGCCGCCGGGGGCCTCCTGGCCTTCGTGCTTTCGTTTGACGACTATGTGGTGACTGCCTTCAACGCCGGCGCGACCATCACGTTTCCACTGTGGATCTACGGCGCGTCGCGTTTTGGTATCCCCGCTCAGGTAAACGTCATGGCGACGCTCATATTCTTGCTTGGCGTCGCCTACGTGGTCATCAGTCTTCTGCGCGAACGGCGCAGATCGGCAGCACCCGATCCAACCGGGGCCTGAAAATTGTTGGCGCCTCTAGCGTCGGGTCGGACGGGAGGCCGTGACCACATCACACATTCTCTTGTGGCCGGCACGGGCCTCAAGGGGCTACGAGCTCGCAGTAGCCTTCGAACACTTCAAGCGTGTAATCGATGTCGGCTTCGGAATGCTGCGCCGAGATCGTCCACTGCTCTTCTTTGCCCGGGGTCTGGTACAGGTCACGGTTGACCGACCAGAACCAGTAGGCGTCGAACAACGAATCGTCGACCTCGGCGAAATCCCGGTAACTCTCGATCGGCTTGTCCCGGAAGGTGATGGAGCCCTTGCACCCGAGGTCCGTCGTGACCGCCTTGATCCCGTGACGGTCGAGGATCTCCTGTGTGCCGCCCGCAAGGCGCGTGCCCAGCTTAGCGAGGTGTTGGTAGGCGTCCGGCGTCAGAACCTCGGTGAGCGTCGCCAGCGCCGCTCCCATCGAGAGCGGGTTCCCGTTGAACGTTCCCAGGGCTGCGACTCCTTTGGTTATCTCGTCCATAATGTCGGCGCGTCCACCGAAGGCGCCGATGGGAGTGCCTCCACCGATCGATTTTGCAAGACACAAAAGATCAGGCTGCACACCGAAAAGCTCCGTCGCTCCTCCGGGCGCCACCGTTACTCCCGTCTTCACCTCGTCGAAGATCAGCAGCACCCCATGTTCGGTGCACAGCTCGCGAACCCGCTCGAGATAACCGGGCAACGGCATGACGATGCCGATGTTCATCATGATCGGCTCCATGATCAGGGCGCCAATCTGGTCGCCTTCCTCCCTGAGCGTCTGTTCGAGCGCCTCTGGGTCGTTGAAGGGGACAACCTTGGTGAAATCGGCTTCACCCGCCGGGATGCCTCGTGAAAAGGGCACCGTCCACGGCCGCTCAGAGGGGCCCCCCGAATCCATCGACGGGATGATCGAGTACATGACTGCGTCATGGTGGCCGTGATAGGAGCCCTCCATCTTCAAAAGGATGTCCTTGCCTGCAGCTGCACGGGCCAGCCGAACGGCATCCATGGTCGCCTCGGTGCCCGAGTTGGTGAAGCGCACCTTCTCGATGCCGAACCGGCGCTTGAGCTCTTCAGCCAGCAGCACTGCCGTCTTGGTGGTGGCGGCAAAATGTGTCCCGGACTCGGCCGCTTTCTCGATGGCGGCCCGCACCTTCGGATGAGCATGGCCGGCCGCCATCGAGCCGAAGCCGTTGTGGTAGTCGATATAGGAATGGCCGTCGACGTCGTGGACCCTGCTCCCCCTGCCGCCGGTCAGATAGATGGGGTAGGGGTCGCCCGCCTGGAAGGACGACGCGACACCAAACGGCATCGACGCCTCCGCGCGCTCGTAGAGAGCCTTCGACTTGGGTGTGCGTTCTTCGAAGCGCCGCCGCTCCTGCGTGAGCACCTCTTCCGCCCGCTGATCGATCACCTGGTTGGGGACCGACATAAGCAAACAGCCTCCTTGCAATTCGATTTGGGTGAACCCTCACCCTAACGGCACCTGGGGCCAGGCCCTTTAGACGGAATGGCCAAGAGTCCACCCGGCATAGCGCCAAAGCGGTCCTCTCAGATCCATCCTTTGGTCTTGAAGAGCACGTACAGCGTGAGGGCCGCCCCGAGCATGATCGTGAGGGCGAAGAAGAAGCCGAACACCTGCCCCGAGGCGGGCACCAGTTGGAAGTTCATCCCGTAGATGCCGGAGACGAGTGTGGGCACGGCGATGATCGCCGCCCAGCCCGTGAGCTTCTTTGTCACCTCGTTCTGCCCGGCGGTCTGATCGGCTCGACGGAGGTCGAGGATCGCATTGGCCAGATCATCCACGTTGTGTATCTGCTCATTGACGCGCATAAGGTTGTCATGCACCTCGCGAAACATCTTGGTCTCATCTGCCGTCGCGAAGCCCACACTGTGATTCTGGACATATTGGTCGAGCACCCGGCTCCCCGGCATCGCGTACCGCCGGAGCCGGGACAGCTGCTGTTTCAGCCTGTAGAGCCTTCGGTCGAGGTCCCCGGTGTTGGTCGGGTGGGCAAGGGCGGATTCCTCGAGCTCCTCTACCTCCTGCTCCAGTCGTTCGGCTGTGACCTGATAGTCGTCGACAAGGGTGTCGAGCAGGACGTAAAGGAGATCGGCCGGACCATGCTCGAAGCGCCGGTTGGGCCCCTTCCAGCGGGACTTGGCTCCCTCCAGGAGCCGGTGCGCGTCATGGTGGAGCGCAAGGACGTAGTTGGCGCCGACGAAGAGGTAGATCGGCTTGGCCTCCAGCTGTCCCTCTCTTTCGTCCAACTGTTGGATGACGACAAGAAGATGAGTCTCGTAAGGCTCCAACTTCAGTCGATGGTTGCTCTCCTGGGAGTCCTCAACCGCAAGCGGGTCGAGCCCGAACTCCTCGGCTATCAGCCCGATCTGCTGTTCGGTCAGATCCGCGACGTTGGCCTCTCCCCAAACCACATTCCCCGACTCGGTCCGGTAATCAGAGATCTCGGCGAGGTCCTTTACGTCGACCCAGCCGCCGTCGTCGGTATGACACTGCGCAGTTAGCATCCGCCAAACTCTAGTGCTTCCCAGGGCCACAG
Organism: Actinomycetota bacterium; assembly: GCA_013817045.1. GTDB lineage: Bacteria > Actinomycetota > CADDZG01 > CADDZG01 > WHSQ01 > JACDDL01. The sequence continues at coordinate 15,769 of JACDDL010000010.1, forward strand.
GCGCCGGCTCGATCCGGACCTTGTATCTGCTGCTAAGGTGCGGAGCATGGCCGACGGCAAGCAGAAAAAAGTGACCCAACAGATCAGACTCGACGTCTATCTCAAGGCTCCCGGCGAAGGTCCGCGCAAGAACCACGCAGGCGAGCTCCGCAGGCTGCAGAAGCTTGGCTTTCGAGAGGTCAACCGGCAGACCAAGTCGCGCGAGGACCATGTGCTGATCACCCTCGAACGGGACGTCGACCGCTATCCGGGGGTCCCTCTGCCGCCCGTGTCTCCCTATATCCAGTAGTTATCCGAGGACGGATATGGGAGATCGCCCATCCCTGAGGGCTGTTCGCCCGTAATCTCAGCTGTGATGAAAAAGGGGCTCGCGCTTGACCTCGTGACAGCCGCTCTGCTTCTGACCTCGGCGTGTGGCGCCGAGCCGGAAGCGGCGCCCACAGGGGGGACCGGTGCTGGGGGCGGCGGCGGCCGTGGCGGGGGCGGCGTCAGGGTGATCGCGTCGGACTTCAGCTTCAGTCCCTCCGAGCTCGAGCTCGAGCCCGGAGAGAAGGTCAAGCTCACGCTCGAGAACGAGGACGGCGCCACCCACTCCTTCACCTCCGATGAGCTCGGTATCGACATAGAGGCGGAGGGGGGCGCATCGGCATCCACCAGCCTCACCGCACCCGATGCGGGGAGTGCGGAGTGGCACTGCAGGTTCCACAGCCAGATGACCGGACAGATCTCGGTCGGCCGGGGCGGCGCCGACGAGCCCAAGGGTGACACCGAGGGCGGGCAGACGGAGTCCGGGGACGACGGGGGCGCCTACTAGCCGGGGCCCGACGAAGACGGCATTGCGCACAGGGCTCATTCCGCCTCCTCCCGCCCGCCTTCTAGCCTCCTCCGACCCATGGGTTGTCCCGCCTCTCCACCCCCAGGGAAGTGGGTGGGCCGTGGCCGGGATAGACGTCGAGATCCTCGGCCAACGAGAACAGCTTTGAGGTGATCGAGCTCATCAACACCTGTGAGTCCCCTCCGGGCAGGTCGGTTCGCCCGATCGAACCAGAGAACAGCGTATCGCCGGAGAAGACCGCCCCCGGGGCGATCAGGCTGATGGAGCCCGGCGAATGTCCTGGTGTGTGCAGCACCTCGAGCTCGAGCGAACCGGCGGTCAGACGGTCTCCCTCTTCGGCGCCCAGATCTATCTCGGGAGGAGGCGGGAGCTCCACACCGAGGAACAATCGACCCGACGCCTGCATCCAACCGAGCAAGAAGTGGTCGTCCGGATGAAGGTAGAACGGCGCGCCGGTGAGCTCCCGCAGGCGCCGGGCTGCGACGATGTGGTCGAAATGGGCATGTGTTGCGACGATCGCCGTCACGCTCACGCCTGCGGCCGCAGCCGCTCCGGCGATCGCGTCGGCATCGTCGCCCGGGTCGATCACCACGGCCTGCTTGGTCACCGGATCTCCGATCGTGTAGCAGTTGCAGGCGAGCGGTCCCACCACACGCCGGTCGAAGATCCTCCAGGTGGGGCTCGGAGTCATGGCCTCAGGGTATGCGGATGAGTCCCCGGCGGAGCCCAAGACCAGCGGTGAGACCGACGCATCTGGGCACGTCCTGGGATGATACGGATCATGACCCAGCGTGCTCTCGGCTTCGGTTTTCGGATCGGACATTGGACCGAGGCCGGAAGGCGGACCGGGTGCACGATCGTCCTTCCCCCTCCTGGGAACGTGGCCTCATGTGACATCAGGGGCTCCTCTCCCAGCTCGCGCGAGCTGCCGTTGTTGGATCTCCACAGAAGGCTGACCGAGGTTCATGCGGTGCTCCTCACCGGTGGAAGCGCATTCGGGCTGGCGGCGGCCGACGGCGTAGTGACGTGGCTCGAGGAGCGCAACATCGGCTACCAGACCCGCATCGCAAGGATCCCCATCGTGCCCGCCGCGGTCATCTTCGATGCAGCCGCCGGGGCCCCCGATCTGCGGCCCGGCGCCGGCGCCGGGCGCGCCGCGTGCGAGGTGGCGACGGACGGGCCTGTGGAGCTCGGGCGCGTGGGCGCGGGCGCGGGAGCCACCGTCGGAAAGTGGGCCGGTTTCGCGCACTCCCGGCCCGGCGGGCTCGGCATCGCCTCGGCCGAGGCGGAGGGCCAGAGGGTTTCGGCCCTGGTAGTGGTGAACTCGGTCGGAGACGTGGTTGCCGCCGACGGCTCGATTCTGGCCGGGACGAGCGCCCCCCAAACCGGGGGCCCGATCGGCGCGCCGCCCCCACCCGAGAACGACGCGCCGACCAACACCGTCATCGGACTCGTCGCAACCCAGGCCAATCTGGACAAGCGCGAGGTGCGGTGGCTGGCGGCGCGCGGTAGTGACGGGGTCACGGTGTCCGTGCGGCCCGCCCATACCCGGTACGACGGCGATGTGATGTTCGCCGTAGCGGGACCGGCGCCGGACGAGCCCGGCCACGACCTCGACCTGCTCGGCCGGTTGGCAACCGAAGCGGTGGCGGCAGCCGTGCGCGCGGGGGTCGAGCCCGAGCGGCGTTGACCTTGGCGGGGCTCGCTATCCGCCCGTGGCGAACTCCAGCACGACCTTTCCGAACCGATCCTGGGACTCGAGGTGAAGGAATGCCTCCGAGGCTCGCTCGAAGGGAAACGTCCGGTCGACCTTGGGACGTAGCTTGCCTCCGGCAACGGCTCGGAGCATGTCCGAGACGTCCCTGTGGGATCCCATGGTGGCGCCGATGACGCTCAGCTGGCTCCAAAAGATCCTCCTGAGGTCGATCTCGACCTTGGGGCCGCCCGTCACGCCGGCGATGACCACGCGCCCCCCCGGCCGCAGGCACCGGAGATTGGCATCCAATGAAGGCCCGCCTGCCGAGTCGAAGACGGCATCCACGCCCCGCTTCCCGGTGAGGCGCCGGACCGCCTTTCCGACATCCTCAGCGGTGTAGTCGATGCCCTCGTCGGCGCCGAGATCGCCGGCCCGAGTGAGCTTGTCGGGGGACGAGGAGGTCACGAAGATCTTACCGGCGACCGGCCGGGCCAGTTGGAGCAGCGAGAGCGCCAGCCCTCCTCCTATGCCTGTGATCAGCGCCCACTCCCCAGGACGGAAGCGGCCCTGCGCATACAGCATCCGGTAGGCGGTCGTGAAGGTGATCCCCAACGACGCCGCCTCGGCCCAGGAAAGGTGCGATGGGAATGGAAAGACGTTCTGGAAGGGCACCTTGATCTTCTCGGCGAAGGTTCCGGGAACGTGCTCACCCAGCAGTTTGAAATTGGGGCACTCCGACTGTTCCCCGGCGCGGCACAGTTCACAGGCCCCGCAGGAGAGCCCGGGGTTGACCATGACCTTGGCGCCCCGGCGGAGGCCCGTGACCCCTTCGCCGACCCCGTCTATCTCGCCCGCCGCGTCGGCCCCCAGTATGTGAGGGAACTCGATGGGGAATCCGAGTGAACCACTCAGGGCCCAGATATCCAACCGGTTGAGCGCCGCCGCAGCGACGCGCACCACGACTTCACCCGGCCCGGGGTGGGGGTCGGGCAGGTCCTGCACGGAGACCTTTTCCGGCCCCCCGTATTCATCGATGACCACCGCCCTCATGGTCGAATGGATATCGCAAAATCGCGGGCCTCGCCACCGGGCGGGGTTCGTCGGGTTGTCCGGGTCGTGCTGGTTGTCCGGGGCCCCGGGGGCCCCCGCAGAAGGTGCAAGCGACGCGGGAATCCGCATCGCCGGTCCATCCACCACCGTTGCAGCCGTTCCGGCTGGGGCGGTGTGGACCTCCATCCCGGAAAGGAAGGTTGTCACACCCCCTCTCTAGGGTCTATTTCGAGCCGCGATCCCGGGCCGCAGGGAGGCAGCATTATGCCGAAGGCCAAGCCCGAACCCTCGAAGAGGCGCAAGTTGCCAAGGTGCCGCACGTGCGGTGCGTCGATTCGGGTGCCGAAAGAATGGAGCACGGGCGCCGCCGTGCGCCGCCACTACTGGGCGAAGCACCGCTCGGTGATGCAGCCGAAAGGCCACGGCCGATGAAGGCCGGGCACCCCGGCGCGCCGGACCTCGGAGATCTGGTGATCGTGCTTCTGGCGAGCACGCTTGCCGGGCTGCGGGATCGCCTGGCACACGACGGTTTTGATCCGGCGGCCGAGCTCGTGGGAGATCTCGTCGAGATGGCCGACGACTACCTCACCGCGGTGGCGGACTAACCCTGAATCCCGGTGCGCCACCACAGGCCGGCGCGCCGGGGCTTGGGTTCGGCTGGGTTCTATTGCACTCCGGAAGTCGGTAACCGGGCTCCAGGGTGCAAAGAAGCATCGGCGTCGGCCGGAGCGCCGTTGAACCTGGGGGCCTCGGACAGTCCCGACGCGCCGGTGTCGGCCGGACCGCCGTTGAGACTCGTGCCGGAGCGCCCATCGTCGGTCAGATCGGTGACCCGCTCGAGACTTCCGCGCAACCGCTCGAGTCGTACGCGCCCCTCTTCGTACTTCGACTGGGCATGCCCCACATGCTTGCCGAGGGTCTCGTACTCATCCGAGAAACGTTCCATGTCCTGTTGCAGGCGGCCGCAGAAGCCGAGAATCGCCTCGGCGTTGGCCTCGATGCTCAGGCACTTCAACCCGAACAGGACGGTGGTGAGATAGGCGTACATGGTGAGCGGCGACATCGGAATGACGCGCGCCTCGATTGCGGTTTCGTAGAGGGGGCGCCGGCCGTGTGAGAGCCGAAGCACCTCGGCGTACACACCCTCGGCCGGGACGTACATGACGGCGAAGTCGAAGGTGCCTTCGTCGGGGACGATGTAGCGGCACGAGATGTCGCCGATGTGTCCGGCGACGTCTGCAGCAAAAGCTCGCTCAGCCTCGGTGCGAGCGCGGTCATCGACGGCGTCGCACATTCGCCTGAAGTTGGCGAGGGGAAACTTCGCGTCTACGCACGCGATCCTGCCGCCGGCGCGGACGACCGCGTCCACGACGACACCTGATGTGAAGCGGTACTGGGTCGAGAACGAATCGGGAGGCAGGACCTGACGCAGCAGCTCCTCGAGCATCGCTTCACCCAGCCCACCGCGCGCCTTGGGCGCCCGCAACAGATCCTGAAGCGAGCTGAACTCCCGCGCCTGCTCCGCCACCGTCGTGGTGGCGCGGCGCACGTCGCCAAGTGTGTCAAAGATGTCGCGCGCCATGTCTGCGTTGGAAGCGTGCGTGCGAACCATGCGGTCGTCGATGCCCTCGAGGCGTCCGCCGAGCCGCACCGAGTCGCTGGCGACCCGCTCGGAGAGCCGCGTCAGCTCGTCGTGCATCCCTGCGAGCTGCGCCGACGCTCGGCTCTCCCCCTGTGACCGGGAGCGCAGCAGGATACCAGCCACCGCACCCCCGGCAGCGAGACCCACAACGAGACCTAGGAGTATCTCCATGGGAAGACTGTAGAAGGGAGGTGTGACAACTCCCTGGATCTTCCCTTGGGGTTGTCCTTGCGACCCGAACCGGCGTGGCACCGGGGGAACCCGGCCGGCCGCCTGAGCCGAGGTTCACTCCACCCCGGCGCGCGCCGCTGAGCCGTGACGCTATCTTGAAACGCCATGGTCCACCACGCTGACCCGAGGCGCATAGCCGACCGATACCTGCTTGTCTCCCTCCTGGGCCGTGGGGGGATGGCCGTGGTATGGCGAGGCGAGGACCTGCTCCTGCGCCGTGATGTCGCCGTCAAAGAGGTGTCCCTCCCCGACGGTGTGGCGGCCTCCGAAAGGGATACGACGCGTTCCCGGGTCCTGGCAGAGGCGCGTGCGGCGGCGAGCCTCAATCACCCGGGGGCGGTGATGATCTTCGACGTAGTGGACCATGGGGGTCAGACCTTCATTGTGATGGAGCTGCTCGACGGCCAGACGCTTGTCGAGCTCGTGGGTGCCGACGGCCCGCTCACCCCTGCGCGCACCGCCCGCCTCGGGCTGAGCGTCCTCGGGGCGCTCACGACGGCCCACGCGAACGGGATCGTCCACAGGGACGTGAAACCGGCCAACATCATGGTGATGCCCGATGGTCGATCCAAGCTCAGCGACTTCGGGATCGCAACCCTGCAGGACGACACGAGAATCACCTCCACCGGTCTGGTGTTGGGGTCACCGGCGTTCATGGCGCCCGAGCAGGCCTCCGGGGCGCCGAGCACGCCGGAATCCGACCTCTGGGGGTTCGGTGCCACGCTCTACTATGCGCTGGAGGGAAGGGCGCCGTTCGAGCGACCCGGTGTCATCCCGACGCTGGCGGCCATCATCAACGACGGCCCCCGTCCGGCGGAGCGCGCCGGACCGCTCCGCCCGCTGATCGAGGGGCTTCTCGCCAAGTCACCCGGGGAGCGTCCCGGCCCCGGCGAGGTCAGGGCCTCCCTGGAGCAAGTTGCGGGCTCCGAGGGGAGCGAAGCCACCGCCGGGCCCACGCAGGCTCGAGGGACGACGGTCCCGATGCGCTCGGGGCGTTCCGTCGCCGCTTCGGACGTAGAGCCGGAGCCCCCCAGACCCGAGGGGGTGACGTCCGGGCGGGTGGAGGCGGATCCCGTCCGGCGCGTCGGCGGCTCGCGCAGGCGCAAGCCGATGATCGTCGCCGGGCTCGTCCTCGCCGGGATCGCGCTCGTGGTCGCAGCCTTCGTCGGGGGGCCCGCGCTCCTGGCTCCGAGCAGTCCCGACGGAGGGGGCGGCAGGGCGGGTGACGAGGAGGCCGGGCAGGATCGAAAACGGCCCCGCGTCCCGGCCGACTGGAGCCCCTTTTCGATCGGCGACACCGGCTTCGTATTGGCCCACCCCCCCGGGTGGGAAGAGACCTCCAGCGGCGCCACCCAGACCGACCTGCGCGATCCGGTCTCGGGGACCTACCTTCGCGTGGGGTGGACCGACACCCCCGGGCCGTCGCCCGAGGGCGCCTGGGAGGAGCTTTCGGACAGCTTCGGCGCGACGCACGCCGACTACGACGAGATTCGAATCGATCCCACCACGTTCAAGGGATACGACGCCGCCGAATGGGAGTACAGCTACAGTGAAGATGGCGTCCAGCTGCATGCCATCGACCTCGGATTCGTGACCGGCGAGCTCGGATTCGCACTCAACTTCCAGACCCGAGAAGAGGACTGGGACGCGTCCAAGAGGCTGTGGCGGACCCTCAAGGCGTCGTTCTCTGAGGCCTAGTCGGCCTGGTCCTCGACCGGGCCCGGGACGAGCGGAACGAAGCGCGCCGGCGTGATCAGACGCGGGGGCAACGGCGCGCCGTCCCTTTTCGTGACGGACACCACGTTGTCGGTGGAGGCGTCCTCGGCGCGCACGGGGATTACCAGGCGACCACCCTCCGCGAGCTGGCTCACCAACGCCTCGGGCATCAAGGGGGCGGCGGCGGACACAATGATGATGTCGAACGGCGCACGGTCCGGCGCCCCTGCAAAACCGTCACCGTGCCTCACCGCAACGCCTGTGATTCCGGCGCGCCGGAGGTTCTCCGTCGCGGCTTCGGCGAGCTCGCTCCGGCGTTCGACCGACACCACCTCGGCAACGAGATGGGAGAGCAGGGCGGTCTGGAACCCGTAGCCGGTGCCCACTTCCAGGGCCCGGTCCGACGACCGGGGCGCCGCGGCCTCGAGCATCCTGGCGATGAGAGACGGCTGGCTCGTCGTCTGGCTCTGCGGGAGCCCGACGGGCCGGTCACCGTAAGCCAGATGCTCTGAGCCAGGGGGCACGAAGTCCCGGCGTGCCACCCGGCGAAAGGCCTCGATGACCCGTGGGTCGGTGGCCCCGTGGCGCTGGATCAGCCGGACGAGTCCCTCATGGGTACGCGGCATTGACCGAAACTACCCTGCCGGGTTTCGGGCTACGGCGTCATGCGGCCGGTGAGCTCGATGCATCGGGGAACCCCTCGCCCGAGGGGCCTCCCCACACCCCCACGAGCCTCGACCCTCTGGGGTCTGTCGCCCCGGAGACAGATCTCGTGCGGAGGACCACACCACGACGTGGTCCAGGCCCCAAGAACGCGATTCGGTGCGCCCAACCACAGGACACCCGCCGGTGTTACTCGGTGGCGTAGACGTCGAGGCGCCGGTGAACCTCGATGGCCCGCCGCTCGATCTCGTCGTAGCGGCCCTCCTGGGCAAGCAGGGGGTCGAAGACCGCGGTCGTGAATCCGGCAAGCTCGGCGCCAGCGTCGAGGTAGCTCAGGTAGTTCTCCGCGGTCAGACCGCCCGACACCATGACCGGCGTGCCGGACAGGGGGCCCAGGACCATTCGGAGGTAGTCCGGTCCACCGAGTTGCTCGACGGGAAAGACCTTGACCCAGTCGGCTCCGGCGCGCCGGGCCGTCAGGATCTCGGTGGGTGTGGACGCCCCCATCGCAACGGGCACCGACAGGCTGTGGGCGGCCTCTATCACCTCGGGAACCACTACCGGGGTGACAATGAACTCCGCGCCGGCGTCGTAGGCCTCTTTGACCTGCTCGGGTTCGGTGATGGTGCCGGCCCCCACCATCGCTTCGATGCTGCCCGCCACCTCGGCGATAGCGTCGGTCGCGTCCGGCGTGTTCATGGTTACCTCGACCGCCTCGAAGCCTCCCCGCACGCCGTACCCGATGGCCTCGATGGCGAGCCTGGCCGAGGGCATACGCAGGACCGCGATGACGGTGGCGTCGCGCAACCGTTCGATGCGCCCGCCGTAGAGCTTCTGGTTCATCGCGCCAGCGTACTAAAGGCGGCCGTCTTTGCCGAAAATCGCAAACCTGTCACAGGGCCGCCTTAGGGTGACATCAAAGGAGAAACGCTGGGGCGGGTGCGACCGGGATGCGACCAGAGGGGGTGACTAGATGGACGAAAAAGGCACCGGACGGAGCCCGGAGCAGGTCGGCCGGGTACTTGGGACCGAGGACTCGACTCCGCTGAGCTTCTGGATCGGCCTCGGCGACGACCAGTATCTCCAGCTCGACGAGGTGGTGGCGACAGAGCGCCCGCTCCCGGGCCGCGAGCCGGTGCACGTGTTCGGCGTCGTCTCGCAGGTGAGGGCGCTCCACGAGGGAGCGCGCTTCGACTCCGACGTCTTCCTGATCGAGGACGGCGTCCTCCCGGGACACATCAGCGAAGCCGCTCAGGTGACCGTCACCCGGGTCGAACCCGAGGTGTTCGTCCCACCCCTTCCGGGGGTCGGGGTTCGGCGCGCCGAGGGCAAAGAGCGGGATCAGGCGCTGTTCTTTGACGGAATGGAGAAGAGGCTGCCGGCCGGTCTCATGAGAGACAACGAGCCGCTGTTCGTCAACCTCGAGTTCCTCGACGGCACGCGCGGCGCCCACGTCAACATCAGCGGCATATCCGGGGTCGCCACCAAGACGACATATGCCACCTTCCTGCTCTACGGGCTCTTCAACTCCGGGGTCCTCGGTGCCGAGGCGGTGAACACGAAAGCGCTCATCTTCAACGTCAAAGGAGAGGACCTGCTGTTCCTCGACCATCCCAACATCCAGCTCACCGACGAGGGAAGAGATCGCTACCGCCGTCTCGGGCTCGAGGCGGGGCCCTTCAGGAGCGCCGCGTTCTACGCTCCCCCGCGACTCGGCGATGCGAACGCAAGCCCCGACGTCACCACCCGCACCGAGGGCGTCACCTCGTTCTTCTGGACACTCGCCGAGTTCTGCTCCGATGAGCTCCTGCCCTTCTTGTTTGCGGACGCTGAGGACGACCGTCAGCACTACACGATGGTGATCTACAACGTCGCTGCGAAGCTCAAGCAGGCCATCGCCCTCGACGAGGGAGGCGTACAGCTCGAAGGTGTGGCCATCCGTACGTTCAACCAACTCGTCGACTTCATCAGTGGACGGGTGCAGGACGACCCCGACTGGGCCGGCCAGGCGATCGGTGCCGGAACGGTCAACGCATTCATCAGACGGCTGCACGGAGCGGTAAGACCACTGGGGCGGCTCATCCGCGGCGACATCCCCAACGCCGCCAAGCACAGGGTCCAGCTCGAGCAGCAGGTGACCGTGGTCGACATCCACAACCTGCCCGACCGCGCCAAGCGATTTGTCGTCGGAGTGATCATCCGCAGAACCTTCGACGAGAAAGAACGAGCCGGCCAGGCGCGCCCGCTTCTCTTCCTGGTGCTCGATGAGCTGAACAAATATGCGCCGCGCGAAGGAAGCAGCCCAATAAAGGAGATCCTGCTCGACGTTGCAGAGCGGGGGCGTTCGCTCGGTGTGATCCTGGTCGGCGCTCAGCAAACCGCAAGTGAAGTCGAAGGGCGCATCATCGGCCAATCGTCGATTCGGGTCGTGGGTCGTCTCGACTCCGCCGAAGCCGAGCGCGGGCAGTACGGTTTCCTGCGCGGCGCTCATCGCGAGCGGGTGACGATCATCAAGCCCGGCACCATGATGCTCAGCCAGCCCGAGATCCCGGTGCCGCTCGTGCTCGAGTTTCCCTTCCCCGCCTGGGCGAGCCGGCCGAGTGAGGCCGGGAAGAACCCAACGGCGCGCCCGGCCCCCGAGGATCCGTTCGAGGGATTGCCGCGCGCGTGAAGCTCTTGCACACCGGCGACTGGCATGTCGGCAAGACGCTGCGGGGCCGTAGCCGCGCCGAGGAGCACCGGGCGGTGCTCCGGGAGGTCGCCGAGCTGGCCGGCACCGAGGCGGTCGACGTCGTCATGGTTGCCGGCGACCTCTTCGACTCGGCATCGCCGTCGCCGGAGGCGGAGGCGATCGTCTACGACGCTCTATTGCAGCTCACCCAAAGTGGCGCACGGGTGGTGGTCGTCGCCGGAAATCACGACAACCCCCGCCGGCTCCTGGCGGTCGAGCCGCTCCTGGCCCTCGGACGGGTGGTCGTCCGGCCACTGGCCGTGTCACCGCAGGAGGGAGGCGTCGTCGAGATCACGTCTCGCGCAGGCGAGCCGGCGCGCATTGCGCTGTTGCCGTGGCTCTCCCAGCGCGACATAGTCAAAGCGGACGAGTTGATGTCCGATGAGGCAGACGAGCTGTCAGACACCTACAGACAGCGAGCGGGCCGCGTCATCGCCTCGTTGACGACGGGATTCGGCCCGGACTCCGTGAACGTACTGTTGGGGCACCTCACGGTGGCGGGCGGACAGGTCGGCGGTGGCGAGCGCACCGCCCAAACGGTCTTCGACTACTACGTGGACGCGACCGCGTTTCCCTCTGTCGCCCATTACGTTGGGCTCGGTCATCTCCACAAGCCGCAAAAGATGCCCGCCGGCGCGCCGGTCCACTATTGCGGATCGCCTCTGTGGCTCGACTTCTCCGACGACGACGAGCACAAGGTGACGATGATCGTCGAAGCGTCCCCCGGGGGCCCTGCCGAGATACGGGCGGTCCCCCTGAAGGCCGGCCGTCGGCTGCGGGCCCTGTCGGGAACGCTTGCGGAGCTCGCCACGCTCGCCGGCACAACGGGCGATGACTTCCTGCGGGTGCGGGTCATGGAGGAGGCGCGCACCGGCCTCAGCGACGTAGTGCGCACGATGTTCCCCGAAGCCGTCGACGTGATGGCCGCACCCGCGGACTCGGCTCTGCACACCAGGGAGAGCCGGAGCGAATCCTCGAACCCGCGCGCTTTGTTCGGTGAGTACCTGGCCGAGAGAAACGTCGGCGACGAACGGTTGGTCGAGCTGTTCGACCGATTGCTGGAGGAGACCTATGCGTCCGCTTCGGCTTGAGCTGCAAGGCTTCGGCGCGTTTCGCGAGGCCCAGACCATCGACTTCGAAGGCGTCGATTATTTCGCCCTGGTAGGCGCCACCGGTGCGGGAAAGTCCACCATCATCGATGCGATCTGCTTCGCGCTCTACGGCTCGGTGCCCCGGTACGACAACAGGAACCTCGTGGCGCCGGCGATCTCCCAGAACCTTCTCGAAGCGCGCGTAAGGTTCGACTTCCTGCTGGGAGAGGTCGCCTACACCGCGGTTCGGGTTGTTCGCAGCACCCCAAGGGGAGCAACCACCAAAGAGGCGCGTCTGCAGAGGGGCGACGAGGTGCTGGCCGGCACGGCCGACGAAGTCTCGCGCTGCGCACACGAACTCCTTGGGCTTCCGTTCGAGCACTTCACCCGCTGCGTGGTGCTGCCTCAGGGCGAGTTTTCCCGCTTCCTCCACGACAAACCGGGCGATCGCCAGGACCTGCTCGTTGAGCTCTTGAACCTCGGTGTGTACGAGCAGATGCGCCAGAGCGCCGGCTCGATCGCAGCCACGGCAAAGGGGAAGGTGACGCTTCTAGAGCAGCGCCTCGAGGACTACAGCTTCGCCACCGAAGGAGCACGTGCTCAGGCAGCGGAGCGGGTGACGCTTCTGGACGCGCTGAAGGGGCGGGTAATCGAGGCAAAGCCCGAACTGATGTCGCTCGAGGATGCTGCCACCAAGGCTGAGGCCGACCTGCAGGACAAAGAGAAACTGCATGCCATGCTCGGATCTCTGACAATCCCCCCAGGCATTGCCCGGCTCGGAGTTGAACTTCAGGCCGCCGAAGCCGATCGGGAGGCTGCGCAGATCGCTGCGGATGAAGCCGAAAAGGCGGTGGATACCGCCCACTCGGCG
>JACDDL010000105.1 GCA_013817045.1 Actinomycetota bacterium
GTTTGGCGAAGGCCGCGGCCTCCTCGGAGGAGAAGGCGGGCGGGGTCGTCTCGAGAGGGCCGGCCGGTGTCGTCCTGCCCTTCGCATCGTTCATCGCCGAAGACTAATGGCGCGCGGACGCCTGACAATCCTTCAGGAAATTGCCGCCCCGGTCGATATGCACAGAAGAGGTCAATCCGATCTCCAGCGATAAGGGCAAACCCGTCGTGAGGCGGGGACGCAGAGCCAGGGACCTCCCCAGGAGGCCGCCCAGCCGCCGAACGGAGGACACGTGATGAGAACCCCAGTGCATCCCCTATTTCAGAGCGATCTGAAAACACCAACAGGCTCGAGAAGAGTCAAGTTGCGCGCGAGACCACGGTTGCGCTCGGCCGCGCTTGCAACCGCGCTTCTGGCCTCTCTACTGACAACGTTGCCCCTGTCCGTGCTCGACGCCTCGCCGGCCTCTGCCGCAGCCGGGGCGGGAGTGACCAAGTACAAGATCAACACAGGTGGGCCTTCGACCTCGTCGGGAGGATGGTCCGCAGATACCGTCAGCGCGCCGTCTGCCTACATTGGTTCGACAGGCAGCAAGATCGCAACTACTACGCGCTCAGTCACACTCCACTCATCGGTTCCGTCAGGAGTGGACCCCGCCATCTTCAAGGATGAACGCTACAAGCCATCCACCACAGGGAACCTCGAGACCAACTTCCCGGTCACGGCCGGTCGCAGTTATGACGTGCGCCTTTACTTTGCCGAGATCTACTCCGGTTGTCAGGCAGTAGGTTGCCGTAAAGTCGACGTGAACATCGAAGGTCGCCAGGTCTTGAATGATCATGACACTTTCGCCGAGGTTGGAGGCTACAAGGGCCTCATGAAGACCTTCACCGTCACGCCGACCGATGCGAATCTCGACATCGACTTCGTGCGCGTGGTGAAAGCGCCCCGCGTCACCGCAATGGAAATCATTGAGCTTCCCTCCCCCGAGTGTTCGGATGGTCAGGACAACGACGGTGACGGAGCGATCGACTACCCGGCCGATCAGGGATGCGACGGCTCCAGCGACGACTCCGAGGCGCCCAACCCATCGCAGTGCTCCGATCGCCTGGACAATGACGGCGACGGCAAGAACAACTATCCCAACGACCCGGGCTGCTCCAGCCCGGCCGACAACGACGAGACCGATCCGCCCCCCGTTGGTGGCGGCAGCGGTGACACCGAGCCCAGCGTGGCCGGAGTTGGACAGCAGCCGGGAGTCGACTGCGCGAGCGTCGCCGGTGAGGACGTAAGCCCGGGCGGCAATGTGCAGGCGGCCTTGAATGCCTCCTCCAGCGTGTGCCTCAACGGGCCGGGCGTCTACCGGACCGGCAAAATATCCCCCGGAGCCAATGACACGCTTGTGGCCGAGGACGGCGCAATCATAAGTGGTGCGAAGACGGTCACCGACTGGAACGCCAGCGGCGCCACCTGGGTTTCGACGGGTCAGACCTTCGCTCCGGTGCAGCAGTCGGGATCGACCTGTGAACGTCCCGGATACTCCAGAGCATGTGACTACGTAGATGTCTACCGCAGCAACCGTCCGTTGCGAGCCTACGCCAGCCTCTCTGCTCTCGACAATGCTCCGGACGCGGGTTTCTTCTTCGACTACGCAGCCGACAAGGTCTTCATCAACCGCACACCGGTGGGCCAGGTCCTCGAGCTGACCGACATCAAATCGGCCGGGATCCAGTCCTCTGCAAGTGGAATCACTCTCCGTAACGTGCGGGTCGAGAAGTTTGCCGGCAACTGTACGGACCTCGGCTCCGGCGCAGAACTGGACAACGTGACCATCTTCGGCTGTCACTCTCACGGTGCAAGGATGAAAACCGGCTCCACCACACGCGACAGCTACATTGCGTGGCAGGGCACCATGGGGTCCTTCGGATCAGGCATTGGACTTCTTCTTCAGAACAACGAGTTCGCCTATAACAACCACGCCGGTTTCGGCACAGCAAACGGCGGGCCATGGCACGCCGGGAATACGAAGTTCGCCTCGACCACGAATCTGAAAGTAACCGGCAACTACATGCACCACAGCCGGTTCTCAGACGGATTCTGGACCGACATCAACAATGTCAACTCGGAGGTGTGGAACAACCGTTTCAGCTTCAACGACCGCTTTGGGTACTTCCACGAGATCTCGTGTTCGATCAACCTCCATCACAACACGTTCGAAGGGAACGGCTCCGACGGGATCAGGGTCTCGGATTCCAACGATGGGGTGTTCGCCTTCAACACCTTCAAGAACAACAAGGGCCGCTCTATCAACCTGTCCCTGCAATCCCACAACATGGCGCTGCCCAAATGCCTCGGGACAAACACGACCCGGGACGTGAGCAACACCATGAAGCGCAACTCCGTCCACGACAACACCTCAACCAACTCGGGCGCCTTCACCTGCTCTGGGTACACTCCGTGCGACGGTGGTAGAGAGAACCGAATCTTCGACAACACAATGCAGTAAATAGGTGCGCCGCAAATCGATTGCCCTCGAGCCACGAGAATGGGATCCAAATCGATTAGGTGCATGCAGGGAGGGGTCGATGCCGCCTCGGTCGACGCAAGTCGCTACCGGGCGGCACCGCCCGTTCCCTCGGTCAGGCCGGACAATATATGGAACGGTCAAGTTTGCTCGTAGGCCCACAGAGCCCAACGTCCAACCATGAGAAGTCCCGCACCTATCTCGCCCAGAACGCCAAAGTCCACATCCGGTATAAGAGTGTGCCGTCCACGTTGTTCGCCCTACTCCACGGGGGCAAAGCGCGCGGTGAAGTGCCGCAGGTATTTCGGCTCATGTACGATCCGAAATCCCGAGATGGCACGGCGTCGCTCGGACAGCTCCGCGATGACCTCCCCCACGTAGTCTATATGGCTCTGCGTGTAGACCCGGCGGGGAAGAGCCAAGCGAACGAGCTCGTGCTGCGCTGCTTCGCCGAACATGACAGAGCCCACCTCTACGCTCCGTACTCCACCCATACGGTACAGCTCGACCGCAAGGGCCTGCGCCGGGTACTGATCGCGCGGCAGATGAGGCAACAAAGCCCCTGCGTCGAGGTAGACCGCATGACCTCCGGGAGGGCGGACGGTGGGAACTTCCAACTCCCGGCAACGGTCTGCCAGATACTCACTCGTGCGCACGCGATAACGAAGGTAGTCGGGTTCGAGGACCTCCTGGAGACCCACTGCGATAGCCTCCAGGTCCCTGCCCGCCAAGCCACCGTAGGTGGGAAAACCCTCCGTCAGGATGAGCAGTGCCCTGCAGCGCGCGGCAAGTTCATCGTCATTGACAGCCAGGAAGCCACCGATGTTGGCAAGGCCGTCCTTCTTTGCGCTCATCGTCACGCCATCGGCATAGGAGAATAGCTCTCTCGCCACATCGATGGGGCTGCGATTTGAATGTTCCGGATCACGTTGAATGATGAACCAACAGTTCTCCGCAAAGCGAGCGGCGTCGAAAAACAAAGGCACTCCGTGCCGGTCACATACCTTGCGCACTGCCCGGATGTTCTGCATCGACACAGGCTGCCCACCGATAGAGTTGTTCGTCACGGTGAGGAAGACCATTGGGACACTCCCCGTGTGCTCCTCGAGTGCCGCTTCCAGAGCACCTATGTCCATGTTCCCCTTGAACGGGGCCTCGGATTGAGGATCTGCAGCCTCCAAACAAGGCAAGTCAAGGGCGACCCCGCCATCGTGCTCGATGTTGGCTCTTGTGGTGTCGAAATGGGTATTGTTCGGGACAACTGATCCCGGATGCACCGTCTCGGCAAACAGTATCCGCTCGGCCGCTCGCCCCTGATGCACGGGAACGACATGCTCGAGCCCGGTCAGTCCTTGCACCACCTCCGCAAATCGCTCGTAGGAGCTGCTTCCCGAATACGATTCGTCACCTCGCATGAGCGCCGCCCACTGCCGGGCCGACATCGCTCCGGTGCCCGAGTCGGTCAGAAGATCGATGAGAACCTCGTCGCTGCGAAGACCGAAAAGATTGAAACCGGTACGCCTGAGCGCCTCCTCCCGTTCCGACGGGGTGGTGAATCTCAGCGGTTCCACCGCCTTGATTCGGAAAGGTTCGATGATTGTGCTCCAGCCTTTCAACCAGCCCTCCCTTCCCATTGTTGGTGACGGCGCCCCGAGGGTAGCGTTCCGGGCGCCTCGACCATCCCGTCCCTGACGGCACCAAACCGGCCCATGAATGCCAATATGATGGGCACGGGACGGCTCCATAGAACGGTCCTGCCGCCAGGGCGAGGCAGTTCGTTCATGGGCATTTTATCTCCGGCCGAGAAAGGATGATCGCGATGCAGCACGACGAGGTAACGCTGATGCAAGCACCAAGAACCGATGGAGACGACTCTTGCTTGCCGGAGTTGGTCTCCCACCTGCGCGATAACCGCACCCGGCTGCGGGAGGAGTGGGTGCAACGCATCACCGACGCTCAGCTACTCGGCGCCATGTCGGAAGAGGAGATCTTCTCGGAGGTCACATCCGTCTTCGACAAATACGTCGACACGCTCGAAACGGGGAGCGTCGAGTCACTTCAAGAATACGCCGAGGACCTGTCCGAGCGCATCATCCCGCGAGGAGTGGAAACTCACGAGGTCCTTGGCATAGTGCTGCTTCTGCGTGACGTGTTGGCCCGCTCCTTGTTCCAGAAGTACCAGGAGAACTTCGAGCTATTGAATCGCGTCCTTGACGCTTACGAACCGGCCGCTAATCGCATCGCGGTCATCGTGGGAGTTAGCTTTGTCCACGAGCGCGAGCGGGTGATCGGTCAGCAGCAGGCCACCATCCGAGAGCTGTCTACTCCGGTCCTTCAGGTGCGCGAACGCCTCCTGGCACTCCCCATCATCGGCGAGCTCGACTCACAGCGGGCGGCTCAGCTGACAGAGCAGCTATTGAATGCCGTCCGGCGCAACCGTGCAAGGGTGGTCGTCATAGATATCACCGGTGTGCCGTCGGTCGACAAGAACGTCGCCAATCATCTTGTTCAGACGGTCAGGGCTTGCCGGCTCATGGGGGCCGCCGTCCTGGTCACCGGCCTCTCCTCCGACATCGCCAGAACCCTCGTCACCCTTGGTGTGGATCTGAGCATGATGGATACGGTCGGAGATCTTCAGGGTGGCATCGAAGAGGCTGAGCGCCTCCTGGGGTACGAAGTAAGGAAAGCGCAGGCCGCTTCGCCCGAAGACAAGGGATAAGCGGGCCAGGATCATGCCGGTTCCCATTTTGAAGCAGGGCCATTACCTCGTCGCCTCCATTCAGGATGCCCTCAGCGACGGGGAGGTTCTCGAGCTGCAGGAAAACCTCCTGAAGCAGATCGGTGAGTTCAGGGCGCGCGGAATCATCGTCGACGTGGCCGCTATGGACGTCATCGACTCATTCGCGTCGCGCTCCCTTCGCACCGTCGCCCTGACGACACGGCTGCGCGGAGCGGAAATGGTGATCGTCGGGATCCAACCGGATGTTGCCTTTGCCATGGTGCGGTTCGGCTTGTACATGGACGACATCAACACCGCTCTGGATCTCGAGGAAGGACTTGAGTTTCTGGATCGTTGGATCGCCGAAAGGGCAGACACCGATGAGGGATGAGGTCCTCGTCGCCATCGCGTCAGACGCAGATGTCGTGCTCGCCCGCCAAACCGGGCGTTCCATGGCAACACAACTGGGCCTGTCGCGAAGTGAGGCGACGCTGCTTGCAACCGCGATCTCGGAGGTGGCGCGCAATATCGTCGAGTACGTGGGGGATGGTCAGATCCTGCTCTGCATCGTCAATCTCAACGGAATGGAAGGCGTCAAGGTAGTAGCAACCGACTCCGGTCCGGGAATCGAAAATGTCGAAAAAGCCCTGCAAGATTACCAGTCGTCGGGGGGGCGCCTCGGACTCGGCCTCCCCGGCGCCAGGAGACTGATGGATGAGTTCCACATGATCTCCGAGGTCGGCGAGGGCACTACTGTGACAATGACCAAGTGGAAGGGATCGAGGGGTGGCTGATGCACCCTCGCCTCTGGAATGGGGAGTTGCGATGCGCCCTCTTTCCGGGGAGACGGAATCCGGCGACAAAGCAGTCCTCGAGTCTTCTGCCGACGTCACTTTGGCGGCGGTCATCGACGGACTGGGACACGGGCCAGAAGCCGCAACCGCAGCCCGGGTGGCTGCAGAGATTCTCGAGGCGGGTACCGGCCAGGAGGTAGGTGCACTCATCGAAAGGTGTCACCGGGCTCTGAAACAAACACGCGGGGCATCAATAAGCATTGCGGCGATTGATGCCGGTGACAACTCGATGACGTGGGTGGCCATCGGTAACGTCGAAGGAAGATTGGTGGAGCGGCAGTGGCCGACCCGCTCGATCTTCCCCGCCGCCGGTGTGGCGGGGGTCGAGCTTCCTCAACTGAGGCCCGAGACACTCGATCTGCGGCGAGGAAGCACATTGATCCTCGCGACCGACGGAGTACAAAGCGGCTTCTCCGATTCGCTTGCTGCCTCCGGCTCACCGCAACAGGTG
Organism: Actinomycetota bacterium; assembly: GCA_013817045.1. Classification (GTDB taxonomy): domain Bacteria; phylum Actinomycetota; class CADDZG01; order CADDZG01; family WHSQ01; genus JACDDL01. Next base: position 6,528 of record JACDDL010000105.1, read on the forward strand.
GCCGACCGCATCTTGGGCGAGCATGGCAGGAGCACGGACGATGCACTGGTCCTGGTCGTTCGCTACCTGAGAGTGGCAAAGTGAAGGCGAGGGGAGAACGATTCGGCGCTGCATATGCTCTGGCCTTCGACAACTATCTCCTCGAAAGAGACGAAAAGTCCCTACATGCCGCCTATGAACTCGGTCGTAAGGCCGTTACCGCCCGACTGAGCATGCTGGACCTTGCGGCGATACATCACTCTGTATTGGTCGCGGCGCTTCAGCGTACAGAACACGGCAGTACCGGATGGATAACCGAGGCCGCCGCCGACTTCTTCCTTCAAAGCCTTTCTGCCTTCGAGATGGTTCAGCGGGGTTTCCGGGAGGCACAGGAAACGGTGCTTCTGGAAAAAACGCATGCGGCTCAACTACACCAGTTGGCCGACGCCGCCGTCACAATCAACTCACGGCTCTCGTTCAATGACATGATGCAGCTTGTGACGGAACAGGCTCGTCTGGTAATAGGAGCTCATTGCTGTATAGCGAGCGTAGTTCTGGACGACGGGCCCGCCATAATCAATTGGAAGATCTCCTGCTCTCAAACGCGAACAACGTGGCACAAGCTCGGTCACGAGAAAGAGCTGTCCAGACTCTACTCGGAAGTAACCGGGGCGGGCCATCCTGTGATGATGACCCGGGAAGAGCTCGACGAGGATCCCACCTGGAGCGCTTTCGTGCGCGCAGGCACCACAGAGCACGCGGTGAACGGCTCGCTTGTCACGCCGCTTACCAACCGCCACAACCACAGGCTGGGATCCATCCTCGTGCTGGACAAATACGAGGGCGCGTTCTCGGAGAAAGACGAATCCATCTTGGTGCAGCTGGCGCAGATGGCTTCGGTTGCCATCGAGAACGGGCGCCTCTACGACCGCGAGCATCGAATCGCCGAAACGCTTCAGCGCGGCCTGTTGCTTCAACAACTGCCCCGGGTTCCGGACATGACGATAGCTGTGCGGTACCTGCCGGGTGCCGCAGGAGTGAATGTCGGCGGCGATTGGTTCGACGTTGTCGCTCTACCGGGAGGTCGAACCGGCATCGCCGTCGGTGACGTCGTCGGCCGCGGAGTCCGGGCCGCATCGGTGATGGGGCAGACGAGAACAGCCTTTCGCGCCTACGCGCTCGATGGCAACCCGCCCGAAACGGTTGTTGAGAGATTGAATCGGCTGCTTCCCACGCTCGACAGAGATCACTTCTCCACCATGGTCTATCTCGTCTGGGACCCGACAGAAGGAATGAGCATGGTGAGCGCCGGCCACCCCCCGCCCCTGTTGAGGGAAGCAAGCGGGCGGACCTCTTACCTCGACCACCGTGCCTCTGCGCCCTTGGGAGTGCTTGGGGATGCCGCCTACAGGTGCCACAAATTCGGTCTGGAAGCCGGCTCGACGCTGTTGCTCTACACGGACGGTCTCATCGAACAACAAGGCGGGCTCGAGGATGGCTTGGCCCGCCTGCGCGAAGCCGTCGCCTTGGAGACAGATGACGTCGAAGCTCTCTGTGATCAGGTACTCGAGCACATGCTCGATGCGGACGCAAAAGACGACGTGGCGCTCCTGGTCCTGCGGCTGGACTGATCGGCTTCGGGCGTCTTGGCCCCGCATCTCCTTCAGGGCCGGGCTTCGTCCGTGCAGAGCCGGCCACAAGGGTGAAGCATGGCCGCGCTAGAAGGGAGTCACTTGTGCTCGGCGCGCCGGGCGATCATCTGTTCGGCCGCCCGCCGGCCGCTGCGGAGGGCTCCTTCCATCGTCCCGGCCCAAGCCCCCGCCGTGTGCTCTCCCGCGAAGAAGAGCGCCCCGGCCGGCTCGCACAACCCCGCCTCATCGCGCGGGCGACCGGCCAGCTCGACGCTGTAGGCCGCCCGGGCCCAGGGGTCGTCATCCCAGTTGGTGCCTACCGCTCCCTCGCTCGACAACGCCAGGTCCGGACGCAGCTCGGTGAGGCGTGCGAGCCACCACCCAGTTCCCTCGCCGACCCCGAGCGCTTCGAGGGCCGTCGCCGAACCTGCGAAGGCGCTCACCACGGGCTGCACGGCTCCGTCCTGGCCCCGGGCGGTCCAGCACCAGAAGCGGTCGGGCACGCTCATTACCGCACTTGGTTCGGCTTCCTGCTCGAGCGGTACGGAAAGCTTCGCCGCATGACCGTAGTCGACATCCCGATTTGCACGGAGCTTGCCCTGGGGGAGGGACGGATCGAACACGATGTCGTCCAGGACCGTAGCAGGGACGGTGACAATTGCCGCATCCGCCGGCGCCTCGAAGCCCTCTCCCTTCACCGTTGCGGATCCACCGGCCCATTCCACACGCCCGACGGGATGACGGGTACGAACCGGAGAGGGGAGTCTTTGCGCCAGCGCTTCGGCAAGCCTCGAGTTGCCTCCCGCAATCCGCGCACTCTGGCTCTCGGAGAAGGTCGAAGAGGTATGGGCGGCCAGGTGCCCGGCGAGCTCCCCGGCCTCGTGGGCGGCGGAAATGGAGAGCCGAGCCTCCAGTGCCGCCCGAACGCCCGGCGACATGGAGGTGGCGCCCAAGAGGTCTCCGAGCGCCATACCGGGGCCATCGGCGTTGCCCCGGGCGAGCCCGGTCAACAGACCCGCCACCCGGATGAGCTCGGCGCGCTGAACCGCGGGGCCCCCGCGCGGCTCGCGATCACCGTACGCCATGCCGGTGGGCGCAAGCGGTGTGCGCAGGCGCCGGGCCAGCTCCCGGCTGGTGTCGTAATCGTCGAGGATGAACTCGGCTCCGCGTTCGATCACTGCGCCGCCGGGCAAGGTCTGCGACCAGACCCTGCCTCCGATTCGGTCGCGCGCTTCGAACACCTCTACGTCGATCCCCGCAGAGCCCAGTGCCTCTGCGGCGGCGAGGCCGGCAAAGCCGGCGCCGATGATGCTGACCCTCACGCCCGGCAGTATCGCATCCGTGATTCCGGCCCGGCATCCGGCGGAAACGGCGGGGCGGGGCCGGCGCCGGGGCCTCCGGGCCCCTCCGACCCGCTCTCGTGACTCCTCTGACAGGCGGCCCGGCCGGCTACAGGAGGAGGTGTCGGCGCCCCAGACCAGATTTGAACTGGCGACCTTCTCCTTGACAGGGAGATGAGCACTCCTGGCTGCTCCACTGGGGCAAGGCAAATCGAGGCTAACAGACGCTCCGGCCCAAGGTCGCCCGGCGGCGCGCCGAAACCTCCGGGACGGTTGCTATCCTTGCGAACCGTGGCGAGGTAGCTCAGTTGGTAGAGCACGCGACTGAAAATCGCGGTGTCGGCAGTTCGATTCTGCCCCTCGCCACCTTCATCCGGAGCTTTATTGCACTGGGGAGCCCGGCTCCGGGCTCGGGAGTGCAACGAAAGCTGGGGAGACCCGCGAGGCATAGGAGTTGCA
>JACDDL010000311.1 GCA_013817045.1 Actinomycetota bacterium
CGCGCCGAAGGTGACTCCGGCGTTGGCGAGGGCGAACACGGGAATCACGAGGTAGCTCGTCCACGGATGGAGCGCATGCGCCAGGCGCTCGGCGACCGGGACCGCCTCCTGGACGCGGAGCTTGGCGGCCCGGGCAATCTCGGGCTTCAACCACGACGCTCCGGCGTGCTGAGGAGAAGGCATTCGCTCCAGGGACGCCGGGTCGAGTGGATGTGCCGGGGTGACGAGGCCCAGAGCAACTCCTGCGATGGTTGCGTGGACTCCCGAGATCAACGTCGCAAGCCATATCCCGGTCCCGACGACCACATAGATCGGCACCCACCAAATCCCCACCCGGCGCATAAGCACCACGAGTGCGATTCCGGCTACCGCCAGCAGCAGGGGCACCGCCTGGATGCCCTCACTGTAGAAAAGGGCGATTACCAGGATGGCGCCGACGTCGTCCACGATCGCGAGGCTTAGTAGGAACACCCTCAACGACGACGGGACCCGTCGGCCGAAAAGAGCAAGCGCCCCCAACGCGAAGGCGATGTCGGTGGCCATCGGGATTCCCCACCCTGCGGCTGCGTCCGTGCCTCGGTTGAGCGCCAGGAAAAGCAGCGCAGGGACTATCATGCCGCCGACCGCAGCGATGGCCGGCAGCGCCGCTTTCTTGAGCTCGTTAAGCTCCCCCTGAACGAGCTCCCGTTTTATCTCGAGCCCGATGACGAAAAAGAAGATCACCATGAGACCGTCGTTGACCCAATGCCGAAGGTCCTCCTCCAGGACGAACCGGCCCAGGCCGATCATCAGCTTCGTCGCCCACAGCGTCTCGTAGGACGCGCCGAGGGGCGAGTTGGCCCACACAAGCGCCACGATCGTGGCCGCAAGCAGCACGCCGGCCCCCGCAACCTCGGTATCGAGGAACTCCCGCACGGGACGCAGAAGGTTTCTCTCGATGCGCCGATCGCCGGACGTCGAGCTCACGTCGTTCGGTTCCGAGCTCATCTGGGCTCCCCCTCCCCGGGCTCGTCGAGACCTCCGAAACGACGGCGGCGCGCCGCATAGTCGCGCAGAGCCTCGAACAACGCGGCGCGGCTGAAGTCGGGCCACAGCATCTCGGTGAAGTAGAGCTCGGCGTATGCCGACTGCCACAGCAGGAAATTCGACAGCCGCTTTTCACCCGAGGTGCGGATCAACAGGTCCACGTCCGGCAGATCCGGAGCGTACAGGTGCGCGGGTATGGAGCCGCGGGCCGCCGCATCCTCAAGCTCGGCGCGCCCCCCGTAGTTGAAGCACACCTGCAGGGCCAGCCGGTCGTTGCCCCTGGTCGCCTCCTCGGCCGCATCGAACTCCTCCAGGACGTCGCCGGGGACGGGGTCGCGCCGGCCGAGCCGCCTCATGCGCACGCCCCGCTCGACCATGTAGTCACGTCGCTGGCGCAACAACCTTCGGTTGAAGCCGAGCAGAAAGGCGACCTCCGACGGAGGACGTGACCAGTTCTCGGTCGAGAACGCGTACACAGACAGGTACCTCAGACCCGCTTCGAGCGCTCCCTCGACGACATCGAACAGGGCTCGCTCCCCGGCCTCGTGTCCGAGACTGCGGTCCAGCCCCCGCGCCTCGGCCCAGCGCCCGTTGCCGTCCATGATGATCCCGACGTGGCCGGGCAGCCGGTCGACCGAGATCCCCACCGGGCTCTCAGCGGCAGGCGAGGAGCCCAAAGCTTCTCAACGGCCGTTCGAGGTGATATTCGGTGTAGCGCCTCAAGGCATCGGTCACCTCCAGGGTTGCCCGGGGATCGGCCGGCTGGCCGAAGTCGGACCTGAGCAGATGCGCCAACAGGGCAATGCGGTCGGAGGCCAGTCGGAGCGCATCGCGATCCTCGCGCCAGCAAAGCTCGCACACGGCCCCTCCGAAGGATGGGCTGAAACCCCCCAGAACCCGAGGCTCGCCGCAACCCGCACACACGACGAGCTGAGGGTGGTAGCCCGACAACGACAACAGCTTGATCAGAAACGCAGGCACCACTGTGGCCCCCTTGTCGTTTGTGAGAGCCCCCAGACCGGCGAGCATCAACGCATAAACCGCCAGGGCCCGTTCACGATCGGGTGTGATCTTCTCGACGATCTCGGCGAGCGCCGAAGCGGAGGTGAGCCTCGTGTAATCGTCCCGCACCTCGTGAAAGGAGGTGAGAATCTCTGCTGCGGTGATCGTGTCGAGGTTCCGGCCCCGGTAGATCATGAGGTCGACCCGGGAGAAGGGCTCGAGCCGTCCACCGAAGCGGCTCTTGGTCTTCCGTACACCCTTGGCCACGGCGCGCACCTTCCCGTGATCGCGCGTGAACAACGTGACGATCCGATCGGCCTCGCCGAGCTTGATCGCCCGCAGGACCACTCCTTCGTCTTTGTAGAGACCCGGCATGGATTCAAGGGTACCGGCGGCCGGCGTGATCTCCCGTACCAGAGTCAACTTGGAGAGAACCATTTGCGGCACACTGTTCCCACCCGACGTCGAAGAAGGAGGCATCCTCACCGTGTCCATCGAGCTGACCGCAGGACAAGACCGCGTCTCGATCGACCCCGAGGACGGCGCTCGTTTGACCTCTCTGGTCGCAGGCGGGGCCGAACGGCTTCTCACCGCACCCCCCGAAGGCGCGGCGCCCGAGCTCGTCGATTTCCTATGGGGCTGCTACCTCATGGTCCCGTGGGTGGGGCGGCTGAAGGACAACGAGATCCGTTGGGGAGATGAGACCCATATCTTTCCGGCCAACTTCGGCAGCCAGTCGATACACGGCCTCGTTCGGGATGAAGCTTGGGAGGTAGACAGTTCGGGCGACTCCACTGCGTCGATGTCGTGCACTCTCG
>JACDDL010000106.1 GCA_013817045.1 Actinomycetota bacterium
CGCGATGTGCAGCGGCCCCTCGTGGCACAACGCACCGAGCAGGTGGGTGCGCTCAGCGACGCCGGGGTGGTGTGAGGTGACGGCCTCGTAGTTCTCCTCGTCGAAGACGAAGACCGCCTAATCATTGCAGCGCGCGCAGCGAGAGCACCAATGCCAGGCCCGCCGAGCGATAGGAGCGCCGGGGCTTGCGCGACCGTTCTTCGCGTAGCCTCCCCACAGATGCACCGAGGCCGAACGCGTCTTGAGCACCCACTTGAGAAACGGGACCGCTGCAATCGGTGCCGTTTCTTCTTGGGGCACCGGTCAGGCGCCGCAGCGGAGCCCAGTCGCTCCGTCCGCAGGGACTGCCAGCCTGTGTCAGCTGCTGCGGCGGCAGCAATGTCGCCAATCAGGCAGCTGAAGGAGGTGTTCTTCTTGGCGAAGAACCCACCGAAGGGTCCGGGGCGTCGCGGTGCTGTCAAAGGCCGCTCGCAGTTCACCGGGCCCGGTGGCCACTCTGTCAAGCGCGACGCGAGCACGGGTCGCATCCTTGACATGAAGGCCGACCTGAAGCCCTTCAAGGGTGTCAGGCGAGAGAAGTAAGGCCACGGACGGCTGAGCAGGACGGCGGGGCGAGAGGCTCAAATCTCTCGTCCCGCTCTTAGTTCAGCGCCGGAACGGCAGTTCCTACCGGTGCGAGATGCGACGCGCCATCTGCGCCGGTCCCGCGCGTACGCTGACACCATGGAGCTTTCCCGCCGCAGCCGCGCGAAGTTCGCCGACCTGTGCGCCACTTGGGGCACGGTCCGGTCAATTGAGAACGTCTACAGCGCCCACGGCTTCGAGCTCCCCAGCGACTTCGAGCCGGCGGACGGCGGGATGCGCCGCTCAGTGTGCGCGGCAGCCGAGGCGGGCACCGACCTCACCGACCCTGTGGTCTGCGACCACCTGCTGCGGGTCTACCTGGACGGCATCGACGACTGGGGGCGCCGGTCGACGACGTTCTCCCCCGTCAGCAGCAGCGACGAGGATCCGCTCGTGCCGGAGGCCCGCGCCCTCGTCCGTTCGCTGCAGCGCGATGGCGCGCCCGTCGGTGACGAGGCGAACCTGGTCCTGGGGACCGCGCCGGTCATGCTCGCCATAGAGCGTTTCGACCGACTCGGCGAGCCGAAGGTGCTGTTGGACCATCTGCACCGCATCGACGCCAGCACCGGCTCGGACCCAGCCGCAGCCATCGGCTCTGCCAAGGAGCTGGCCGAGAGCACCTTCAAGTTCGTGCTCGACGACTATTCCGTGACCTACCAGCGCAACGCGAGCCTGATGGACCTTTACAAGCTCGTCGCGACCGCTCTTGCGCTAACCCGGGAGTCGGTGCCGGCGAGCGCGAAGGGCAGTCAGGCCGCACACAAAGTGCTGCAGAACATGGCCACCGCCATTCAAAGCCTTGCCGAGCTTCGTAACGAGCTCGGCCTGGGCCACGGGCGCACGGCTTCAAGCCCGGCACTCGCTCGTCATGCCCGCCTGGCGGCCAATGCTGCACGGACAGTGGTCGAGTTCGTGCTGGAGACCTGGCACGAGCGCAAGCGCAGTGCCGCAGCCTAGCTTTCCGGTGTGACTTTGGGTTGTGGTTCGGGTTCGCAGGTCGGGGCCACAGTTCAGCGCCGCGAGGAGGTGAGCTGGTCTTGGCCGCGTGCCGTCAGTACCCAGGCATGGTCGCCGCGCGCTTCCCAGCGGACCAGATTCGCGTCGGCGAGGCCGTCGAGGGCGTGCTTGACGTCGTTCTCTTTCCAGTCCTCTGCAACGCCACCGGCCAGCTCCATCAGCTCAGTCGTGGCATGGGCACCGGGATGGTCGTACAGGGCTTGGAGAAGGGCTTGGCGTAGGTCCGTCACGGACATGGAACGAGGTTACCGTGGCCCGTGGCCGACCCGTTCATCGGTCCTCCCTCGCCCATCATCACGGCCAGTGGAACTCTCACAAGCGCCGGACCGAACTCAGGGGTCGGCCAAGACGTTTATCGGAGGCGAGTCTTGGGCGGTGTCGGGCCGCGGGTCAGGCAACCCAGCGGGCTTCGGCCAACTCGTCCCGGTAGGTGCCGGTGGCCAGGTAGGCGCGGAAGCGCCGGCCCTCAGCGAGTGGCCGGATCTTGGCGATCGCCTGATTGGGCGTCTTGGCCTCGGTGGCGAAGACCTCGCGATAGCCGGACTGCTCGGGCGAGATCGTCGGATCGGTGGCGAACACCAGGTATCCGCGCCGGGTTGCGCGCTCGGCATTGGCCTCGGCGACTCGCTCTCGTTCCTGCTCGAGCTCGCTGGCCCATGCGAAGAGGTCGATCTGGGTCTCGGGTGGGGGCGTCACGGTCCTCGCCATTCGCTCATGGTGACTAAAGGCGCCGACGGCACCTTTTCGCCCCCTTGAGGCTACTCCGGAGGGGCTGCGCCACCGCCGGCGCCGGCAGCGATGAAGCGCTTGAGCCCGTCGACGTCGTCGCCGGTGTAAGCGTCGAAGACCTTCTGTAGCACCTTCTCGTAGGCCCAATCGCGGCCTGAGAGCTCGGCCGCGTCCCGGCACCACCGGCGAGCGCGTTGGTCCTTCAGGCGCACTTCCGGGTCTTCAAGGCCCTTTGTCTCGATCACGAGGCACGAATCGTCCACCAGCCGGGCGACGAAGTCGGGGTAGTAGTACCGAAGGGCGCCGGTCGAGGAGATGTACTCAAGCGCGAAGCGGCTGTTGAGGGTCAGCTTGGCGAAGGCGGCCACGTCGGTGGCGCGATCGAGGAACTCGGCGAAGCGCCGCTCGAACTTGTTGTCCACCGGCGTCAAGTTGAAGACGGTCCGCTTGGCCTCCACCGTTTCGCGCGACCACGGAAACGGCGGCGTGTCGGACACCCGTACGGCTCTTTCCTCGATCGTTGCCTCTCGCTGCTCGATGGCGAGTCCGCGGATTACTTCTCCAAAGGCGCCGATCACGATCTGCTGGGCGTCATTCTCGGCCAGGCGGCGCAACACGACCTTGTCGTCGAGATCGACGGTGCGCTCGAAAGCGCGCTCGCGCAGATAGTCCCTCACCATTGGGGCGAGGATTGCGAAGGCGCCGGCGAGTCGGTCAACGCCGCCGGCCTCGGCCACTCTCTTGGTGTACCAGGTGATCACGCCCGAAGGGTCCTCGGCGTAGGGCACTTCGAACTCGTACTCCTCGATCACCCCGCGGTCGATCAGGTGCCGGCCGCGGTACTTGATGTATTCGTCGGCGACCACATCGGGGACCTCGAGCGGCGGGTCGGGATCGGCGACCTCTGACGGGTCGAGCCGGTCGAGTGCAGTGTCCGACCGGGAGAGCGCACGGGTCAGCTGAGGGATCGCGATGTCGTAGCGGCGCTTTCCTTCGTCCGGGAAGATCGTCAGTGCGCCGGGCTCGATCTTGTCTGCGTCCTTGCGCTCGATTACGAGGCCGCCGTCGAGCTCTGCTTTCCAGAGGTTGCGGAAGGCGTCGTGCTCGATCACCACCACCCGCTCGTCGTGGCCCGACCCGGGAGGGGACATGCGCCGCAGCCCGCGGCCGAGGGCCTGCTCGGGCAGGATCTTCGACGCGGCGGTGAGTGAGCGCAGAGTCACGATCACGCAGACGTTGCGGACGTCCCAGCCCTCGCGAAGCATCAGCACGCTGACGATGCAGCGGATGCGGCTGTCTGGCCCATCGACGTCGCGGGCTGCCTGGCGGGCGACGTCGAGATCGGCCTTGGTGATCTCGCCCGAGCGGTTGGTGTGAATCACGAGCAGTTGGTCGCCCGCGAACTCGGGTCGCTGGCGCAGGTAGTCCCCGGCGATGTCGGCCTCCTGGGTGTTCTCGCACATGACGAAGAGCACCGGGCGTTTGCCGGCCGGTGAGAGGGCCTCGTGGAACTTGCGCCAGCGCCCCACGGCCACGTCGAGCCATTGGCGGTTGCGGAGGACCGAAGAGTCGGCCGGCTCGAACTTCGCGCCGGCGACTTCGCCGATCACGGGCGTCTTCACGATCTCGTCGTTGACAGCCTCAGCCAGCGGGTAGTCGACCACGACGTGCCGGAAGAGCTGGCCCTTGTCGTCTTTGGGCGTCGCCGAAAAGTCGAGCTGAGAAACGACACCCGCGCCAGAGTCGCCGGTCGAGGCATGGGAAAGCGCACCATGCAGGCGCTCGATCGACTTGTTCCACTTGAGCTTTTCGTCCCACACGTGGTGCGCCTCGTCGTTGACGACCATCACCCGACCACGGGAGGCAATCCGGTCAAAGAGATCCCCAGCACCCGACGCCTCGACATCCCGCATTACTCGCGGACCCACCATCGCCTCGACCGGATTCGGCGCGCCTGCGCTAGCAGAAGAGCGCGCGGGCGGCTCGTACAGGCGCTGCACGTTGGTCAGGTACAGCACGCCGCGCGTCGTGACAGGCGCGGGGTCGTTCTGAAGCAGCACCGTGAGCTCGAAGTCCTCGGCCCATTCCGGCGGGAGCAGCGGATCACGGCGGAATGTCGCCGCGTCGCCGAAGTCGGACTTCAGCCGCTCGAAGACGATCACGTTAGGGGCGATTACGAGGAACGACGTCGCCATCGGCGACCCGGCCTCGTACAGGGCATGGAAGTAGGACCAGGCGATACAGAGGCTCATGGCCATCGTCTTGCCCGAGCCCGTCGCCATCTTGAACGCCAGGCGCTGCCGCTTCGCGACCGCCGGATCGATCAGCATCCCGTGCTCGGAGAACGCGAGCAGGTCGGGCAAGCCACGAACCTTTTCGATCTCGGCGAGGAAGATGAACGTCTCGACCGCCTCGCGCTGGCAGAAGTAGAAGCGGAAGGGAAAGCCGTCGACCGTGCGGTGCTCGTCTTGGAACCAGAAGCCGAGCAGGCGTTTCGTAGTCGGGCTTGCCCCTGGGTAGCCCTGGGCGCGCCAGGCGTCCACTGCCGCCCGAACCCCATTGACGACATGCGTGCCCTCGCTCGGCTTGCGGCGCTCACGAACCGCATATGGATCGCCCGGGGTTTGGACTTCCGCCGCGTCGACGCTCACTTGATGCGGACTTCGGCGAGTTTCGTCGTGTCGTTGCCGAAGATGTCGATTATCTTCACGACGATCACGTAGCGGCCCGGAGCTGGATACTCGTGCCAATCACTCTCGGTGGCGAGTGCCGGCTCCTCCCGAGTTCGGTAGGACTGCCACTGATTGTGGAAGGTCTCGTCGCGGTGGTCGAAGTCGACAGACCAGTAGTCGATCAGGTCCGACCAGCTCGTGATCCGCTCACGGACCTCCCCCGGGATTAGGTGCTCATCAGGGATGATGAAGTCGTTGAGCAACACGCGGGTTTCGTGGCCTCGGCGGCGGACGTCGAGATCAACGTGGGCAAGCTCGAAGAAGCGCACAGCGCCGGCCTCAGCCACCTGTCGCTCCATCACCTCGCGCGGGATCTGGCGAAGCTGAAGGTCGAGCCCTCGCCGCCGAGCGTTCTCTGGGACGGTGTCGTGCAGCCCCATTTCCCAGTCCCACCCGAGTAGGTCACAAGCTTCGATTCCGTTGTCGGCCATCTCGTCCATGACTTCTTCCGCTTCGTCGATGGTCACCGGAGCGTCAGTAGCGCCGACATGGACCATCCGACCGGCTTTCCGACCGTGCAGCTGAAGGAAGCCTTCGATCGGTTCGGCCCGGTAGAAAGCGAGGATGGTGTCGATGTAGGCGCGAAGGGCGCCGTTCCCGGACGATTGCTGCCAGCGTTGGCGCTCGTAAGCACCGAGATTCTTGATGTCGAAGGCGCCGCAATCCGGGACATTCAGCAGGCGTTTCCGGCTGGTGTGGATCGCGAATCGCCCGAGGTCGGCCATGACCCAGCGCCGTTTCAGTCGTTCGGCTACCACGCCGGTCGTGCCTGAGCCGCAGAAGAAGTCCGCCACCAAGTCGTCTTCATTTGATGACGCCAGGATGATGCGTTCGAGCAGCGCCTCAGGCTTCTGGGTCGCATAGCCGACCAGCTCGGCGGACTGGTTATGGATCTTGCTGATGTCGGTCCATATGTCCTGAAGCGGCACCCCCTCGTGCTCGCTCTCGTACTTCTTGAGTCGCGGTACCCCGCCAACCTTTTTCGGCCAGTGCAGACGCCCGTCCTCGTCATGCTTACGGAGGGTTTCGATCGGACACCGCCAAAGTGTTCGCACGCCCTTGTACTCGTAGTCGTAACCACCGCCCGACAGACCGCTAGCGGAGAGGCTCAGGCGCTGATAGCGCTCGCCGCGGACCGCATCAAATTGATCGAAGAAGGTGTCGATGTACTCCTTGTCCGCGGGACGCGTCATCTGATTCCAAATACGCTGGTCTGACTTGCTGTAGAGGAGGAGCGTGTCGTGAATGCTGCCAAGGCGGCTCGAGTCGCTGTGGCCGAAGGCTCGCCGCCAAATGACCTCGTTCACAAAGCGATCTGCGCCAAAGATTTCGTCAAGCACCAGCCGCAGATAGCTGTTGACTCGCGAATCGCAATGCACGTAGATGCTCCCGTCATCCGAAAGCAACTCCCGCATCAGGAGGAGGCGTTCGTACATCATCGATAGGTAGGAGTCGTAGCCAGAACCCCAGGTATCGCGATAGGCGTGCTCTTCGAGAATTGACGGCTGCTTTAGGAACTCGGCGTCTCCGACACGGAGCCGCATTGAGAAGTCCGCTCCGGTCGCGAAGGGCGGATCGATATAGATGAGCTGCACCTGCCCGCTGAAATCTTTCAGCAGGCTGCTCATGACGAGCTTATTGTCGCCCCAGATGAGGAGGTTTCGGCCCTCCGACCGTGGCTGAGTCACGCCCGCTAGGAGAGAGCCAGTGTCACGCTCTCGAGTCGCCCTTGACTCGTTGATCGTTTCGACGGTCTGGAACGGCAGGTGCAGCCGTTCGACCTGACTCGGCTTGCCGTCCCATTCGAGCCGGACGCTCACCCGAGCTCCGGGGTGGTTTCAGCGATCACGGCTCAAGCCTAGATCCAGCACCGGCGTACGCCACCAGTCGCCGAGAAATCCGGGCCTTGTGCACCCCGGTGGAAGGCATGTTCCCGGGGCGGTTTCGGGATATATTCGGGATACGCTTACTTGCCGTAAGCCGTGAGCCGCCCAAGAAACGCGCGATTAGCAGGGCTTTCTGAGTGGGCCGGCCAGGACCCGAACCTGGGACCTACGGATTATGAGCCCGAAGTGCAACAACCGGCGTTCGGCGCGTCCCACTCTGGAGCGCCTTCAACCGGCGAGTTCCATGCACTGTCGGCCATCCAAGCCGTCGATACCCCCTTTCACGACCATGGTTTCCCACCTGCCTGCTCTCTGTAGAGCGCCGCTAACGAGGCCAGTACCCGCGAGAAAGGCAGTTCCCTCGGGTACATCCGAGCCGCTTGGGCCATGGATGAGCTACAGCCCCGGCTACTGGTTTGCGCCGAATCCGATCACCGCGGCCGCTGTCGAAAGCAAAGCGGAGCTGGCTTGGCGCGCCTTGCCGCGAGGGTGTCCCAACACGGGAAGAGCAGGCCGAACGCCGGCCGCTCTGGGCAGCAGTCCGGACGCCTCGTTACGCGCCAACCGGCATCGTCGCAGCCCGCTCTCGCAGCTCCGCCAAGGTGACCGGCTCGTCCTCGATATCCAGATGGGCCTGCCAGTAGTCCCACCCCGAGTCCAGACCTGCGTTGTCCTCCTTTGCGGCCAGCTCGACCGACTCGCACAGGTGCTCGCCAACCTGGATGTAGCCGTCCTCGCTGACCTCTGCGATGGTGTCCCGCTCGGTGTCAACGGGTGTAAGCAGGGTCCCAACGGGCACCACGCCGTCGGCGACCAGCTTCTCGAACGTTGGCAACTCCAGCATCGTTACGGCGGGTGCGATCTCCGGCTTACGGAGGTCGGGCACGTAGTTGGGATCGGTTAGGCGCCTGAACCCATGATGGATGACTTCGGCCATGAAGCTGCGTCGCCGCTCCAGGAATACGTCGTAGTCAAGATCGCTCCAGCTGTCCGGGAGCGCGTGCCACTGCTCCTGGCGGACCCGTCGGACCTTGTCGATCGCCTTGTCAGCAACCTGCTGCGGCCAGTACTCAGCCGGCGGTTGGTTTGAGATGGCGATGTTGTCCGACCACTCGACGAGCGCGTAGTTGGCCACCTGGTTGATCCGCTTGTTGTCTTTGAGCCCGAGTACGTCCTTGAGGTAGTCGCGCGGGAACAAATGGTGCTTCTCGATGCCCTTGACGGTAGGCCGCGACGTGAGCCAATCCTTTACCTTCGACGTCGCCAACAGAACGTCGGCGTCGAGAATGTTCAGGGCCGCGACATAAGCTAGGAACGCGGGAGCAGTCGCGGAGGAGGTATTTAGCGCGTCGAGCAGGGTGACGCGCCACCAGTCCTCCGGAACCGCAGCGTCTATCTGTCCGTTGAGCACCCCTAGGAACTGCGGCGGCGTTGTAGGGACGCCGTCAAGACGGTTGAGGTCCTCTTGCATGCGGGTTTCAGGGCTATTGGTGTACCGGCCTGTGATCTGCGCCGTGAAGAACCACCGGGCCATCACCTCGCGCAGCGCGTCGACGGGCACCCCGAAGTCGACCCTTCCGATGATCCACAGCGCGTACGAGTAAAGGAGCGCGTTACGGGAGGTGATCATGTCCTTCGTCCGGAAACCAGCGCGCTCGAGCACCTTCAGGAACTCGTCCCAGTGCAGCGGCTTCACCGCGTGCACCTGTCCCGCCTTGAGCGTCGCAAGTGCGGCCTCACGCTTCTCGGGGTCGATCTCCCGACTGCGCGGGTCCCGCCCGCGTAGGTAGTTGTAAGCGTCGGCGAGCTTCGCCCTCCGTAGCCCCACCGCGACCGAGACGCGGAGGACCTGACCGGGATCGAACTTCATGAACGGATTGCGCGGCGTCCAAGACGTCTTCTCACCGAGGATCTGCGTCGCCTCTGCCGGGGTGAAATGAGAGTTCCTGGCCCACGTCTCGAGTTCGTTCCGGCCCTGTTCCCAGAAGACACTGAGCCACGTCAGTATGAAGTCGGCGGCTGAAAGCGAAACGCCCTCGCTGTTGATCCTCACGAAGATGTCGGCGACCGTCTCGCGTCCGACCTCCTCCTTAATCTGCACGACCTGGAAGGAGTAGTCCTGGAGCTTCGCGAGGTGCTGAATCGCGCGCTCGATGTCACGCTCGAGCTCCGCGTCGACTGTGCGCTTTCCGTCCTTACAAAGACGCTCCAAATAGTCATATCGGGCCTGAATCGGGTCCTCGAACACCTGGACGATGTCCGGGATCCACTCTGGGGACTTCAGGAACGCTGGGGTCGGTACTGCGAACCGGCCGGTCAGCGGATTGAACGACAAAGCGATGCGCTCACGGCTGTAGTCGTCGCGCCAGACCCTGACCGCGTTTAGCACGGCATACAGGCTGGTCAGGCGTTGCTGACCGTCGACGACCTTCATCGTCGCCTCCTGCGTTTTCGCGCCGTCGGACCCGATCGGCCGAGAGTGCCCGTCGTCCTTGTTCGCCCAGAACATCAGCTCGCCCACCGGGTAGCCGCGGTACATCGAGTCGATTAGGTCCCGCACCTTCGCGTTCGGCCAGACGAACGGTCGCTGGATGTCCGGAAGTCGAATGGTGCCCTTATCGATGCCGGACACGAGGTCCTGGACGGTCCACGGGTGATGCCCGAACTTCGGTGACATGCTCTCCTCCAAGGTTTCCGCCGTCAGCCTACCTTCGCATCGCGGTATCGCTTGTGACGGTCGGGCCGATCGCAGCCGGCGCGTGGAAGCGCGCGCTGGAGCTATCGCTTACGACCCGCCGCCGCTTCTCCTAACGGCGCGGAGGAGTAGTGGAGCGAGCGGCCGCGGCACCGACTACTCCTC
>JACDDL010000107.1 GCA_013817045.1 Actinomycetota bacterium
GCAAGGGGACGGCCTCGTTCATACTCCTGGTGCCATCGCTTCCCGTCGCGCGCCACTTCGATCACCAGGCGTTCGGACAGGGCGTTTACAACCGATACCCCGACTCCGTGGAGACCTCCTGATACCTGGTACCCCTTGCCGCCGAACTTTCCCCCGGCGTGCAGCGTCGTTAGCACCACCTCGACCGCAGATTTGCGTTGCCCGGGGGGTGCGTCGACGGGGATGCCGCGTCCGTTATCGCTTACCCGGCAGCCCCCGTCGGCCAGCAGCTCGACGGTGATGCGGTCGCAGTATCCCGCCATCGCCTCGTCGACTGCGTTGTCGACCACCTCGTAGACGAGGTGATGCAGTCCGCGGCTTCCCGTAGACCCGATGTACATGCCCGGTCGCTGACGAACCGGTTCCAGCCCCTTGAGTACGGTGATGTCCTGGCCGGTGTACGTGGGTCGTCTCGGTGAACCTGTATTCCTGTCGGAAGACGTCGCCGAAGGGGATCTGGGAGTTGTGCTCATCCCATGCTTGCTGCAGACGCAAGCGGGGAGACGGCGCGCCGAGTGCGCCGCGATATGCATGGATTCATGAGGCCAATACTACCATTTTGGGGGCCGTTTTCCCCGGTCAACGGGCCCGTGACTCACGACCGGCCGGCAGCGCGGCCACCTCTGACACGCCACGCCCGGCGTGCCCGTTCCAGGGCGCCGGCCGGATCGCCGCCGCGGCCCCGGCCCCCTGGGTTTGGGCTCGATGCAGGTCCCTCGTCACGAGTGCCACGAGCATCGGCGGGGGTCGGGTCGGTCTCCGCCCCTCCAGGCGCCCACCACACCCGCACTTCCTTCACCACCGCCCGGCCCACCTCAGCGTTGGCGCGCCTCTGTATCTCGGGAGCGAGGTAGGAGATTTCGGTTGCCCATACCGGGGAATCCGCCCTGACTCTCAGCACACCCTCTCGAAGCGAGCTTGGCCCGGCGTGAGCGGCCACGCCGTCACCGACGATTCGGCGCCAGCGCGAGAAGATTGCGCCGGTCTCCACTGCCGCATCGATTCCGAGCCGGTTGCCCTCGGATCTCAGCACGTCCTTCAGTCGAAGCGGCTCGTCACCCATGTTGTATTCGTCCTCCGGAGATTCTGAGCACGCAGTCGGGCTCGAGGTCGCCGGCTCCCCCGGGCTCCGCCGAGCTCAAGATCGTTTGCCCCATGTCTCGGACGGTCTCATCAAGCCATTTTCGGCGGGAGGCGTCCAACTCTGAGAATACGTCATCGAGCAACAGCACGGGTGCAACACCCAATACCTCGGTGAGCAGGTCGTGTTCCCCCAACTTGAGCGCAAGCGCCGAGGTTCTCTGGTCGCCCTGTGACGCGTAGACGCGCGCGTCCAGCGCCCCCCCGCCGTCCGTTGTGGTGAGTCTGACCATGAGGTCGTCGCGCTGCGGTCCCACCAACGACATACCGCGCTCGATCTCGCGCTGGCGAACAGATGACAGCGCCGCCGTTAGCTCCGTACGCAGGTCGCTCTCCGAACGAGGGCCCTCTGCCCCCTCCCCGGTAAGCCAGTCGCTCGAATACGACATCTCGAAGCAACCGCCACCGGCGATCGCCTGGTACCGCTTCGCCGCATAGGGCAACAACAGGGACAGTGCCTCGAGCCTGGCGGCGGTTAGAGCAGCTCCGGCCCTGCACAAGGTCTCGTCCCACACCTCCAGCGTTGCGAGCGCCGTTGCCCGCTCCTTCGAACCGGGATGCGTGGCGCGCAGACTCTTCAGCAATGCGTTCCGTTGGCGAAGTACCCGCTCCCACTCGCGTCCTGTGGCATGCCGGGCGGGCTTGAGCTTGATGGCCAGGTCGTCGAGCAGCCTCCGCCGTCCCTCCGGGGAACCTTTGATCACAAGGAGATCGTCGGGGCCGAAGAAAACACAGACCATGACCTCACTGAGGGCTCGGGCCCCTTGGAGGGGGGAGCCGTTGAGAAGGCTGCGTGCTCCCCTGCCGGGCCTCCATTCGATGTCGATCTGCACTCGTCGTGATGCACGCTTCAAGCGACCGTGCAGCACCGCCCGTTCGGCGCCTTCTCGAATCAATGCTGCGTCCTGCGAGCGGGGTGATCCCAACCCCCCGAGACAGTGGATTGCTTCCAGGAGGTTGGTCTTCCCCTGAGCGTTGCGTCCAATGATGAAGTTGACTCCGGCTGCCAGTCGTACTTCTTCGTTGTGATAGTTGCGGAAATCATGCAGCGTCAGTTGCTCTACGGCCAGGGTGTTCGGAGCCGGCACCTGGGAACCCTGCGACCTCGAAGTAATGCGTCCGCCCCAGTGCTCTCTAGGAGAGCCTCACCGGCATCAGCAGGTAGGTAAAGCTGGTCTCGTCCTCTCCCTTGAGGAGCGCTGGTTTGAGCCCGTCCCCTGCCTCGAGGACCACCCGTTCTGTGCGTATCGCAGACGCGCCTTCGTGGAGGAACTGGGGGTTGAATGCGATCACAAAGGGCTCACCCTGGTACTCGGCGTCGACGACCTCTTGGCCTTCACCGACATCCGGGGTATGAGCCGAGACCTCGAGCTCCCCGGCAAGCCGAAGCTTGACGGGGAGGTTGTTCTGCGCCAACAGGCCGACGCGCTTGACGGTTTCGAGAAGTGACTCGCGGTCGACGGTCAGGGCGTTCGGATAGCCGTCCGGCAGCAGTCTGCGGTAGTTCGGGAACTCTCCTTCGATGAAACGGGTGGCGATCACAGATTGGCCCCCTCCTGAGCCCTCCTGACCGCCTGTGGCAAGGAAGAACGTCACGAGGTTGTCCCTGACGAGCGTCCTCACACGGCCCCCGGTGCCCTGGAGGGCGCGTCCCAGCTCGGCCAGGGCGCGTGCCGGCAGGATGACCTTGACCGCCTCCCCGGGGCCGCCTTCCACCTCGACCTCAGAGACCGCCAGCCGGTAGGAATCGGTTGCCGCCAGTGTCAGACGTCCTGGCCCGATCTCCCACAGGACCCCCGTCAACACCTGGCGGCTCTCGTCGGAGGAGGCGCTCCGGACGACCTGGGCCAGTGATCCCGCAAGCGCTCCGGAGTCCATCTCGACGCTGATGGAATCTGCCGCACTCTCTTCGACCGGAAGGGCCGGGTAATCGTCCGGCATGAGGGTCCTCACACGGAAGTGCCCTCGCCCGGAGGCAATCTCGAGCTCCCCTTCGGCGCTCGCCAACGACACCTGACCCGAACCGAGATTCCGCACAATTTCGTTGAACAACCGGCCGGGCACCACCTCCAACCCCGGCTCGTCGACACCGGCCTGGAAGGCCGTCTGCATCGTTAGCTCGAGGTCGGTTGCAGCCACGCCGATCCACCCCGCCTCCTTGGCCTCAATTCGAAGGCCGGACAAGACCGGCAACGTGGCGCGATTCGAGATGGCGCGCGACGCAAACTGAACCGCTCCTAGAAGGTCGTCTCGTTCACAGCGAAACTTCATGTTGCGTCTCCCATCGCTCCGGCATCTCCCTCGATTTCACGATAAACCCCGATGCCTTGACGGCTGCTATGCACGCCGTCACAAATACGAAAGATAGATAAGTATTTCTTCGTATTCGTAGTAGGGGGTGTTGAAACTGGGCAAAACCGGTCTTTGGGCTGGTCGGTGCCCATCCCGGCCGGTGGATAAAGGCGCCGAGAACAAAGGACAAGTTCGTCGTTCTCGAGGTCGGCCCGGTCAAGGGGCTTGTTGTCCACAGAGTTCACAGTGTGATCACGCGTCATCCACGCGCTGCCTGTTGACGAATGCGTTCGGTTAACTCCTGCACCTGCTCGTAGCACGCCCGGCGCTCCTGCAACAACTTTCGAATCTTCTTGTCCGCGTGGATGACGGTGGAGTGATCCCGGCCACCGAAACGATCTCCGATGCGCGGAAGCGACAGGTCGGTTAGCTCCCGGCACAGGTACATGGCGATCTGGCGCGCGTGGACGAGAGGCCGGGACCGGCTCGCCGAGCGAATCTCGTCATCGGTGAGGCCGAAGTAATCGGCGGTCAAGGAAATTACGAGATCCTCGGTAACCCGCGTCTCGCGACCACCGTAGAGGAGTGACTGGAGCACGTTCTGAGCCAGATCGAGGGTTACCTCCGAGCGGGTGAGCGAGGCGTATGCAGCAACCCGAATGAGGGCCCCTTCGAGCTCACGGATGTTGGTTTGGATCTTGCTCGCGATGAAAGCCATTACGTCGGAGGGCACGGGCAGGTCGTCGGTTTCAGACTTCTTCTGAAGGATGGCGAGCCGTGTCTCGAGGTCCGGAGGCTGGACGTCCGTGATGAGCCCCCACTCGAAGCGGGTCCGGAGCCGCTCCTCGAGAGTCGAGATCTTCTTGGGTGGCCGGTCCGAGGTCAGCACCACCTGGCTCGAGGGGTGCAGTGCGTTGAAAGTGTGAAAGAATTCTTCCTGGAAGTGCTCTTTGCCCTCGAGGAATTGGATGTCGTCGACCAGCAGGATGTCAACCGCCCGGTAGTGGCGATGGAAGTCCGGAATGGTCCTTCTCTGCAGTGCAACGATGAAGTCGTTGAGGAACTGCTCTGTGGAGATGTAGCGAATCGCTTGCTCGGGGTGATACCTGCGCACATAGGAACCGATCGCCTGTAGCAGGTGGGTCTTTCCCAGACCGGCTCCTCCGTAGATGAGCAGGGGGTTGTATGCGGACGCGGGCGCTTCGGCAACCGCCAAGGCAGCAGCATGTGCGAAGCGATTGGATGACCCGATGACGAATGATTCGAAAACGTACTTGGGGTGGAAGCGGCCGGGCGCGTCGGTGATTCGATCGGAGGGGACAGGGACAGGCTCACGCGCCGCGCCGGGTGCGCGCGCGGAGAGATCGATCTCCTCGGGCGCCGTCTCGAGGGCCAGGAGCGACACCGTCACCTCTCTCCCCGCCACTGCCCGCAGAGCCTCCTCGAGGGCGGCCCGGTGATGTGATTCGATCCACTGCTTGGTGAAGAGATTGGGGACACCGAGGCGGACGAGGTCTCCGTCGAGCTCCACCGGCTGAACCCGTGCGAACCAGGTCGAGTAGTTGGCCACCGAGAGCTGCTGCTTCAGCCGCTCCGAGGCACCTTGCCAGAGGGCTTCGACCGACTGGGCCCCCTCGGCCGCGTCAAGGGTGGTTACGCTCTGCATAGGCTTCCCCTCACTTTGTTGTACGCCCGGATCGGGCGTCCGAACCACTCACTTTATTCACAGGCACATCGCGTCCCCGCGTGCTTCTCACCGGGGTGAATGGGGCGGGAAAAGCGGGCTTGAGCAGGCACGCCGTCGCACTCAACAGCCTTATCCACAGGTGTGGACATAGTTGTTCAGCGAACTCGGCTTGCGCACAAGGGATTGCCGCCGGGCCCGCCTCGACACTCCAAAGAGCCGAGACTCCAGCTATCTAAGCGACCCATGAGCGCCGGCGTCAAGGCTGGAGACGCAACACTTTCGCGCTCCCCGAAAGTAGGGCCGTGACGTGGCAAAACACCTGTCGCCTATACTCTGCGGGCGACTCAAGCACGCCACCAACTTTTCGCGACCACGGTTTCGGGCGAGGTCGGGTGGGTGGACGGACCAAGAGGGTACAAATGAAGCGAACTTTTCAACCGAACAACCGGCGTCGCAAGAGAAAACACGGCTTTCGCGCCCGCATGAAGACTCGTTCCGGACGCGCCATCCTGAGGAACCGTCGCGCCAAGGGCCGCGCCCGCCTGTCCGCCTAGCGGCGCGCCAGAAGCTTGAGGACACCAGGCAGCTTGCGCAGCTCAACCGATTTCCGCCGCGTGCTCCACGGGAACCGTAGGGCCGGCGTGAATGGTGTCGTGGTCTACGCACTTCCTTCTCAGATTTCTGACGGGCAAGAGGAAGAGCCCGCCCCGTCGAGGGTCGGGCTGGTGGTGCGGGCTCCGAACCGGGCAGTCGTCAGAAACCGAATCAAACGCCGGATCCGCGCCGCTTTCGTTGCCTGCGACCCTGAGCCCGGATATGACGTTGTGATCCGAGCCGACGAGCGAGCGGAGAGCATGAGCTTCACCGAGCTGACCGGTGCATTGAACAAGGCCCTGGCGGTCTGTGGCGTGCCCGCGGGCCACCGGGGAGCATCGAGGTGAGCCCCGGAGCACGGGTTGTGTGCGGGCTGCTGGCCGGCTACAGGAAGTTCATTTCCCCGATGTTTGGCCGGCACTGCCGCTACGAGCCGACCTGCTCGGCCTATGCCCTCGAAGCGATACGGCGATACGGGGCCTTCGAGGGAGGCACAATGTCTGTGGCGCGGATACTCCGGTGCCACCCGTGGGCGTCGGGGGGATTCGATCCGGTTCCCGAGCCCGGGCCGGGCGCAGGAAGCACAGGAAAGGGTTAGGGGATGTTCGAACGATTCTTAGAGATCTTTTCCAGCGGCCTGGCAGGGCTCTATGCGGTGATCCCCTCATATGGGATATCGATCATCCTGCTGACTCTGCTGGTGCGTGTCCTGCTACTGCCGTTGTCGATCAAGCAGACCCGGTCGATGAGGGAGATGCAGCGGATTCAGCCCGACGTCAAACAGATCCAGGCCCGCAACAAGGGCAACCGGCAGAAGACCAACGAAGAGATGATGGCGCTGTACAAAGAGCATGGGGTCAATCCCTTCGGAGGGTGCCTGCCCCTGCTGATGCAGTTCCCCGCCCTGATCGGGCTCTTCTACGTCATCCGGGACCCGTTGACCCACCTCGGTTACAGCTTCATCGAGGGGGCCTGGCGTGCGGTTCCAACCGAGCAGGTGTCGTGGCTGGTCGAGCGAGTCCAGAGTTCGGCCTTCGCCCGGGAGCTGATCCAGAGCCCCGCAACCGTCAATCAGTTCTTCCCCGGTCTGCGGCTCGACTGCTCCCTGCAGGCCTCGATCCAACAGGCAGGCAGCCGCAGCGTCCCGGCCGCCTGTGGCACCGGTCTTCTCTCGACCCTTCCTTACGTGGCGCTCGTGCTCTTCATGGGCTTTACCACTTACTACCAACAAAAGCAAATGCAGAGTTCGCAGGACACCAGCAGTCCCCAGGCTCAGCAGATGCAGACGTTCGCCAAGATCATGCCGTTCATGTTGATGTTCTTCGCGTTCTCCTTCCCGACGGGGGTCGTAATCTACTGGCTGACGACCAACGTCTGGATGATCGTGCAGCAGCGTCTGATTCTGAAGGCCGCACCCCCACTCCTTCCCCACCTGCATCACGGCGACGCGCCGCAGGAGACCCCCAAACCCAAGTCGACACCCAAGGGGGCCGCCACGCCCAGGCCGAAATCCAACGATGGGGCGGCCCAGCCCGGAGCGCGGAGGAAACCGGCCGCGCCACGACCACCCCAGGGACAGACCAACGGCGACGAACGCCCGGCTGCGGCATCGTCACGCTCACCCAACGCCAGCAAGAAGAAGAGGCGGAAATGACCGATCCCCAGGGCTTCGGCTCTCCCTCCGAACCGCCGCCACCGCCCGCCTCCGGGGGCGCCGAGCCGGATCTCGACAGTCCGAACGGCCCCACGGGCGGAGAGGAGTCCGCTCCATCGCTCGAGACGGTGGCCGAGACCGGCCGGAGCTTCGTGAGCGGCCTCCTGGAAGCAATGAGCATCGAAGGAGATGTCGAGGCGGTGATCGAGGAGGGCAATGTCGTCCTGAACGTGAGCGGGGGCGATATGGGGGCGATGATCGGACGACGTGGACAGACCCTCGAGGCGCTTCAGGAGATAACCCGGACCGCGGTGCAACGACGGCTCCGCAACCGGGTGCGGTTGTCGGTCGACGTCGAGGCATACAGGGCGCGCCGGAGGGCCTCACTCGAGGACTACGCCCGCTCCATGGCCGAACGGGCCAAGGAGCGCGGCACCGAGATCGAGCTCGAGCCGATGAACGCCTACGAGAGAAAGATCATTCACGACGCGGTGGCCGTCGTCGACGGCGCGACCAGCTTCAGCGAGGGTGAGGAACCGGGTCGGAAGGTGATCGTTCGAGGAGACGTCCCCGCGCCGCAGGTGCCCGATCCGTCCGAAGAAGGCTAACCACCGACAGACCGCTCCTCCTAAAAGTCCAGGCCAGAGGGGGTTCCATGATTTACGAACCCACGCTGGAGCGCTATGAGGCCCTTGTGCGCAGGTGGGCAGGGCGCATCGACCTGGTCTCTCCCGGCGATCTCGCCCGCTTCGGGGATCGCCACATCGCAGACTCCCTTCGAGCCCTGCCCGCGGTGAAGTCGCTGCCCCCCGGGCCCGGAATCGATGTCGGCTCGGGTGTGGGGTTGCCCGGGATCCCCCTGGCAATAGCCGATCCCTCTCGTCCCTGGAGGCTGCTCGAGCCCCAGGCCAAGCGCGCCGCCTTTCTGGAGGAGGTGGTGCGTGCCCTGGGGCTGAACTGCGAGGTGGTGGTCCGGCGCGCCGAGGAGATAGCGAAGGACCAAGCCTTCGCCGCGGCGCACCCGGTGGTAACCCTGCGGGCCGTGGCGCCTCCCTCAACCGCCCTTCGCCTGGGCCTCCCGCTGGTCGCCCCCGGCGGAGCCGCCGTGGTGTTCGTGGGGGCGGCGGCCGAGATTCCCCCGGAAGCCGAGGTGACCGAGGAAGGGCTCGCTATAGTACGGCGCTGAGGGTGCAGTGACGAGCGGTCTCGGGGCAGTCTTAAGGGCAAAGGGGTATCCGGGCGGCATGGATCTCAGTAATTGGGAAATCTTGGCCTCACACGTTGCGCCGCAGGGCGAGGGGGTGGTGGTGTGTGTCGCGAACCAGAAGGGGGGAGTCGGCAAGACCACGACCTGCGTGAACCTGGCGGCGGGCCTGGCGCTGGCGGGCCACGCGGTGGCGGTCGTGGACCTCGATCCTCAGGCCAACGCCACGACCGGTCTGGGCATCGATCATCGGACGGTGGAACGGTCGTCCTACAACCTGATCGTGGGGTCCGCCTCCATGGAAGAAGTGGCGGTGACGACCTCGGTCCCCGGTTTGACCTGCGTTCCCTCTTCCCTGGATTTGGCAGGAGCCGAAATAGAGCTCGTCGCCGCGATGGAGCGCGAGCACCGGCTCGCCGAGAGCCTCGCCGGTGCGTCCGAGCGCTACAGGATCGTGCTGCTGGACTGCCCGCCGTCTCTCGGCCTGCTCACCGTCAACGCGTTGGTTGCCGCGCGCGACGTCCTCGTGCCCGTCCAGTGTGAGTTCTACGCGCTCGAGGCGGTGGCGCGGTTGTTGGGCAGCGCGGAGCGCGTGCGGGCTGCGCTCAATCCCGAGCTTCGAATAGGAGGGGTCGTCTTGACGATGTACGACGCAAGAACCAGGCTGGCGGAGCAGGTAGCCCTCGAAGTTCGAGGGCACTTCGGCGACCTGGTCTACGACACCGTGGTCCCGCGCAGTGTGCGATTGTCCGAGGCGCCCTCCTTCGGCGAGCCTGTGGTGACTCTCGACCCGGGGTCCCGCGGCTCGCAGGCGTACCGGGCCCTCGCCCTCGAGGTCGTCCAGCGTTACGGGCTCGTACGTCCGCCGACGCGCCTCCCGGCCCCTCCCGGCGGGCGGGGCTACGGAACCCGAGCCCCCGAACCGGACGGGGTGGAGGAAGCGTGGCCGCGGGTAGAACCGTGGCACCCGCGCCCCGAAGAGGGCGCCCCGGCGCCACCCGAGGAGGAGCACGCAGCGGGAGGACCGGAGCGATGACCTTCGGACCGCCCGAGGGAGGATCCGGGGCCGGCCGGCCAGGTGGTTCCGGACGGCGTTCGGGGCTGGGCCGCGGCCTCGACGCGCTGCTGCCACAGGCCGAGCCCCGCCCGGCGCCACAGGAGGATGGCTTTCTGGAGGTCGCGGTCGACGCTATCGCGCCCA
>JACDDL010000108.1 GCA_013817045.1 Actinomycetota bacterium
GCGGACCTCGGGACTCGTCATGTACTGGATGAACTCCCACGCCTGTTCCTTTTTGGTGGAGAAGTTATTGATCAGGAAGCTCCATCCTCCGAGGCATCGGTAGCTCTTGGTGCCTTTCTCGTTTACGGGGATCGGGGCGACACCGACCTGGTCGTAGACGGTCTTGGGATTGAAGGTCGATCCGGCGGCGGGATCTGCGAGCGATGCATACGTGTACGGCCAGTTGCGGAGGAATACCGCGTCCTGATTCATGAACGCCGCGAGGGACTCCGTCTCCTTGTAGGTCGCCATCGCTAGAGGCGCAATGCCCTCGGCGACCAACTCCGCCTCGGAGCCCAGGCCCGCACGGGATTCCTCGCTGTCGAGAATCACCTTGGTGGGGTCATCGGGGTCTAGGAACTCGCCGCCGGCGTTCCACACGAACTCGCAACCATTGGTGACTCCGCCCTCGTATTCGCTTCCCTGACCGACGTAGCCGTAGGGGAGCCCGGAGTCCTTTTGCACCTTGGCCGCGATGCTCATTAGCTCATCCCAGGTCTCGGGGGGCTTGTCGAAGCCGCTCTTCTGCATCAGGTCCCTTCGATACCAGAGCATCCCGGCGTCCGCGTACCAAGGAACGCCGTAGATCCCGCCCTGGTACTTGCCGCTGTCCAGCGGTCCAGACAGGTAGTTCGCCTGCATCTCTTCGGTGAACAGTTCCGACAGTTCCATGATCCAGTCGTTCGACGCGAACTGCGCCGGCCAGATCACGTCGCCGCCGATGACATCCGTCGTCGCGCCGCCGGCTTGGAATTCGGTCCGCATCTTGTCGAAGTACTGGCCCGTGTCGGCGGGCATCTCGCGGAACTCGACCACGATCCTGCCGTTTTGCTGCTTATTGAACCGGTCGACAAGCTTGGCTTTGTTGCCGGTGTCGTCGGGGCCGTGCGTGAAGATGATTGACCCCGCACTTCCCTCGACACTCGGAGTGAAGCCGGCGCAAGCTCCGGTACCCAGAAGTGTGGCCCCTGCGACGCCTGCGCCCGTGGTTTTGAGAAACTTACGGCGCGTTACCGCGCGCGACCGGCCGTTCCCACTCCTTGCTGTCATACGCAAATCCCCCTCTTCCCTTAGCTGCCCGGTTGCGTTCTAGCGGGTTCCGTCCCCATAGATGCCCTGGCTTGTCTCTTGGTCGAAGAAATGAAGTTGAGACGTGTCGACAAAGAGATCTACTTCGTCGCCGCGCTTGACCTGGGTCTTTGGGTCCAACTGAGCCACGAAGGAGTTCTCTTCCTGCCTCTCGATAGCGTCCTCCTGGCCGCTTTCTGCAGCAAGCTCTCTCATTTCCTCGGTTGCCGGCATGGGTGCATCGACATTGAAGTGCACCAATGTCTCGGTGCCGAGCACCTCGACCAGGTCGATCTTCGACTTCAACGAACAACCCGTGACGTCCTTGTCGGTCAGAGACGCGTCCTGGAAGTCCTGGGGCCGGATGCCCACGATTATCTCTTTGCCGTCGTACTTGGCGAGCTCCGATTTCTCCCTGGCGGCATCTTCGGCGATCCTGATGGACTGGCCGCCGATGTCGATCGCATAACTTCCGTCGTCCTTGTGGAGATTGCTGGTCAGGAAGTTCATAGCAGGGCTGCCGATGAAGCCGGCCGTGAAGAGGTTAAGCGGGGTCAGGAACAGCTCCGTGGGGGTTCCCACCTGCTGAAGCTTCCCTTTTCTCATGACCGCGACGCGGTCGCCCATCGTCATAGCCTCGACCTGGTCGTGGGTGACGTAGATGGTCGTCACGCCGAGGTCATCCTGAATCCGCCCGATCTCACTGCGCATCTGGACGCGCAGCTTTGCGTCGAGGTTCGACAGGGGCTCGTCCATCAGGAACGCCTGCGGCTCGCGGACGATCGCACGTCCCATCGCCACACGCTGCCGCTGACCTCCGGATAGCGCCTTGGGCTTGCGCTCGAGAAACTCATCCAAACCGAGGACGCTCGCCGCTTCCTTGACCCGCCTGTCCATCTCGCCCTTGTCCACCTTGGCCAGCTTGAGCGCAAAGGCCATGTTGTCGTAGACGGTCATGTGCGGGTAGAGCGCGTAGTTCTGGAACACCATTGCGATGTCCCGATCCTTGGGCGGCACCTCGTTGACGACTCGTCCACCGATCTTGACCTCGCCGCCCGTTATGGCTTCGAGTCCGGCGACCATGCGCAGCGCGGTTGACTTTCCGCAACCAGACGGGCCGACGAGCACCATGAACTCCCCGTCTTTGATCTCAAGGTCGAGCTCGTCAACCGCGGGTTCACCTTCCCCGAAGCTCTTGCTCACCTTTTCGAACTCGATCTCAGCCACTGGGCCCCCTCTCCCTCTAAGTGACGCAACCTCCTTAATTACGGAGCGTCATCAGTAAGTGAAACATACAAGGAAAAGGAGCCACCATGTTCCGATTTACGCAAATTCCCAGGCGTCTACCACCCCCGTCGTTTGGAGGCAGGGCCGGGACCACGGGAGGGAGCTGCCGCGGCGCCTGTCGGAAGGCGAAGCCAAGATCAACGGACTCGCCGTTGTCCTGCCAAGAGCGGCGGGCCGAGTGTGGTCTCACTCACCCGCGGTCCACGCCCATCGCCTATAACGTTTTCGGCATGAGACCCCGGCCTCTCATCGCCCTGCTGGCCGTGGCCCTGGCCCTCGCCGGGTGTGGCGGACACCGGGTGCTCCTTAGACGGCAGGCACCCGCTACGTTGAGCGAGGAACCGGGGGGTTATGAAGCCGCCGTTGTGGTGCGTGTGATCGACGGTGACACCGTGGAAGTACGCATCACCGATCGCGTCGACGGCCCCGGAGCGGGAAGGGCCACCCTTAACAGGATTTTCAGCGTTCGTCTCATCGGTATCGATACGCCCGAGTCGGTCAAGCCGGGATCACCGATTGAATGCTTCGGGAAGGAGGCGTCGGCCGCCACGACTGCCCTCCTCGAGGGTCAGAGGGTTCGGCTGGTGAAGGATGTCGAGGAGACCGACGCCTACGGCAGGCTCCTGCGTTACGTCTATCTCGAAGCTGAGATGGCCAACGCGAGGCTGGTGATCAACGGCTATGCGCACGCTTACACCTATCCACCCGATGTCAGACATAGCTCACTGTTGCAAGAGCTAGAGCGGGAGGCGAGAGAGGCCGAGCGGGGCCTCTGGTTACCACGCACCTGTAAGGGCCAAGCGCTAGGAGCATTGCATGTCTCGGAAGCGAGTGGAAGTTGAAAAGTCGGTAGCCGGTTACTTCCGGGTTGCGAAGGCTCGAGACGAGATGAGCGCCCCCGACATCTATCGGGGCCAGATTGAGGACTACTGGCAAGTACAAGCGTCTGAAACTCGAGCAGGTGTACTCGGACATCGATTTCTCGGGGCGTCGAGGTCCAAACCACGCGCCGCGGTCTCCATCGGGTTGGGGTGATCAGGTCGATGCGGTCAGGTGAACGCGAACAGTGGCGGGAGGATGACCACGACCGTGGCGGCCCAGAGGGCGAACACCGGTAGGTAGGTGGTCTGCCAGCGTTCGAGCCGGTGGAAGGTGCTGCGTCCGGAGAGGAACCGCACGGACAGCCATGCGGTCCCGGACAGGTTCACCAGCAGCAACAGGTTGAGGCCGAGTGCCGCGGTCCGGTTCGGGGTGAACCCGAGGTCGCCGATCCGGGCGAGCATCGCGCCGAGCACCATCAGGTCGAGCACGAGCGCGCTGACGACTGCGATCAGTTGGATCCGGTCCATCCACCCCGGCCCCTGCGACGGGTCCCGTGCGGACATCCCGTACAGGACGAGCCCGAGGACCACCACCATCAAGAGGTCGAACACGCCGAGGAGGTCGCGGTCGAACGCGCCTCCCAGTCCAGTGAGGGCGTAGACGAGAGCGGCGATGATCAACATGACCGCGAACAGCGGCGTGAAGACCATGGTGAGCACCGGCGCCATGTTCTCCACGACGTGTTGCTTCGACTCGACGAGCCATGCGGCCACGATCACGGCGCCCGCCGCTCCTGAGGGCACCACCCACTCTATGACCCGCTCGGCGTCGATCCCCGCGGGTTCGAGGATGCCCGCGGTCAGCCCCATGAGCACGCCACCCCCGAGCGCGATCAGCACGTAGTAGATGAACCACTCGCCCGTGAAGCGGACGAAGTCCATGCGCCGCTCGTAGGACCGCACGACACCGTTCATGTACGGGTAGGCGACCACGAACCACAGCACGACGGGCAGGTGCGCAGCGACGAGCAGCTCGGTGGATGCCTCGTCACCGTACGGGTAGAGGTTGATCACGACGGCTGCGATCACGAGCGGGGCAGCGGCCAACAGGCACTGGCGCGAGGTGAGCCGCCGTCGGCGGGCGAAGTAGCCGGCGAGGAACGGCAGCACGAGCAGGCTCACGTTCCGGAACAGCCACGAGGACTCGTCGCTCGGGAAGCCGGCGGCCAGGCGTGCGACCTGGACCGTGACGGCCGCCGCTATGGCGAACACCAGCGCCTCGACCCACCTGCTATCGGGCCGTGGCAGCTCGTCCCCGCCGGAGAGGACGAGCTGCTTCCAGAGCCTGCCGCTGTGCTCGCGTGCGAACTCCCGGGACAGTTCGTCGAGGCCTCCCATCCGCTTCACCGCGACGAGGAAGGCCTCATCGGCGGCGAGGCCGGCCGCGACGAGATCAGCGATCTGATCGCGCAGATGGGCTTCCAACTCCTCCGCGTCACGACCGTTCACCGTTGGGCCCTGTCCGACGAACGCGCGCCACTCCGCGATCTCCGACTCCAACCGCTCCACGGTCAGCCCCTCCCCAGCGCGAAGGGCAGCAGGTCGTCGCCTCCCCAGACGTCACCCAACGCCCGCGCCACGGTCACCCACTGCCGTTGCTGCTCCGCGAGCGCTGCTCGGCCGTCGTTGGTGATGGTGTAGTACCTGCGGCGACGCCCCTCCGGCGACGTCCGCCACTCCGTCGTCACGTACCCGAGCCGGCGGAGGCGGTGGAGCAGCGGGTAGAGCATCCCGTCGGTCCACTCGAGTTCCCCGTCGGAGAGCTCACGCACCCGCTTCAGGATCGCGTAGCCGTAGCTCTCACCCTCGGTCAGGATCGACAGCACGAGCGGCGTCGCCAAGGCCGCCACCAGGTCCTTGTCGATGTGCACGGTCGCCCTCCCACAGCTCGGAGCCATATGCATAGAAGCACAAGGTACATAGAACCACATCCGTTGATGGGAGCGCAAGCCGTTCTCGCTGTTCTCCTAGAGGATGAACCGCAATAACCGGGAGACCGCCCTTGCGACACGCTGGGCCGGGCTTCATTAGTCGTTCGCTAATCACCTCGCAACGGGGCCGGTCGCGCGCCCACATGTCGCGCGACGAGGCAATAGTGTTCGCGGCGGAAGCACACTGCTGCGACGGAGAAGGAGGGCGTCATGGTCCGGGGAGTCGCGCGCAGTCGCTGGACGGTCATCGTTGCAGCCCTCACTGCGGGGCTGTTGCTGTTGCCGGCGGCGATGGCGGACGCTCGCCGAAAGATCGATTATTCGCCGGGTTCTCCGGGACTGGGTGACAGCTACTACCCCTTGGACGGCAACGGCGGCTACCGGGTTCGGCACTACGGACTGAAGATCCGCTACAACCCCGCCAACGACAGGCTCGTCGGAAGGGCTCGCATCAAGGCGGTTGCCAAAAAGGATCTGTCCCGCTTCAACCTGGACTTCAGGGGCCTGAACCTCAGCTCGATCACCGTGGACGGCGCCGAAGCGCGCTGGAAACGGCGGCGGGGGCATGAGCTCGTGATCACACCGAAGCAGGGGTTGAGGCAGGGGCGGGTCTTCGAGGTCATCGCGAGCTACGCGGGTGTCCCGAAGCTTCGGCAAGGTGCGCTTGGTGAAGGGGGCGTGTTCCGTACCGACGACGGAGCGGTGATCGTCGGGCAGCCCCAGGTCGCGGCGACCTGGTTCCCGGTCAACGATCACCCGAGCGACAGGGCCACCTACACCATCCACCTCACGGTTCCGGCCGGGCTCGAGGCCATATCCAACGGTCGTCTGATGGGCAGGTCCAGTTCGGGTGGCTGGAGGACCTGGACATGGTCGGGTGGCGGGAAGATGGCAAGCTATCTGGCGACGGCGGCCATCGGCCAGTTCGACGTCAGACGCTACAGGACGGCGGACGGGGTCCCCGTCCTCGACGCGGTAGATTCCCAGATCGGCAACCGCGCCCATCGCGTCCTGGCCAAAGGGGAGGCCATAGTGCGCTTCCTCGCCCGTCGGTTCGGCCCCTACCCGTTCGGTGCCCTGGGCGGGATCGTCGAGCGTCACGATCTGGGTTTCGCCCTGGAAACCCAGACCCGCCCCGTCTACGACTCCATCATCTTCACCGAGTCCGACGACGCCTTCGCAACGTCTTTCGTCGTGCACGAGCTCGCCCACATGTGGTACGGGGACAGCGTGGCCGTGCCGGATTGGAGACACATCTGGATCAACGAGGGCCCGGCCACCTACTCGGGGTGGCTGTGGAGTGGAGCCAAGGGCCGCCAGCGCCCGAGGGAGATCTTCGCCTCCCTGTGCTCGGTGCCCCCGGGCAACGAGTTCTGGGATCTCAAGACCGGCGATCCCGGCCCGGCCAATCTGTTCGACTACGAAGCGGTCTACCTGCGGGGGGCGATGACGTTGCAGGCCGTGCGCCGTGCCGTAGGCGCCGAGACCTTTTTCGACATCATGAGGACCTGGGCGACCGAGCGGCGGGGCGGAACGGGTGGCACATCTCAATTCAAGGCGTTGGCCGAAAGGTTGTCCGACCGGCAGCTTGACGGGCTCTTCCGCCAATGGCTCTTCCGGGCCGCGAAGCCGCGCGCCTGCGGGCGAGCCCAGCCTGCCGCGGGCGCGAGCCTGCCGCGCCTCCTCGCGCCCGCACGCCGGACAACGCTCGAGAAGGGCGCATAACCAATAAGCGATAACCCAATAGGGTTTGGGCATGGTCGTGTCACGCGCCTCGCGCGCCGTTATCGTGCTCGTCGCCGTTGTCGGCCTGCTCGTCTATCTGGCGATCATCGACCTCGGTGTGAGCGCCGGACGTATCCACCACGGCGTGTCGGTCCAGGGAATAGACGTAGGAGGCCTCACCGAGACCGAAGCCGTCCGCGTGCTCGAATCCAACGGGCGCAAGCGAAGAGAGACCAGGCTGTACTTTGGGCGCGAAGGTTTGAGACGGTTGAGCTTTACGCCCAAGGAAATCGGATGGTGGCCGCGCGCCGAGGTGACCGCAGCGTCGGCCATGGAGATCGGGCGAGAAGGCTCGCCGATCCAGGCCGTCCTCGATCGGGCGAGGGGCTGGCTTGGCGGAGTTGCGATCGGGTGGACCGGGGCCCCCCGTGCGGGAAAGGTGGACCGGGTGCTCGACAGATGGGAGGGGGTCGCCCGCAAGCACGGTCTGGATATCAATCGTGGCTTTCTGCGCTA
This sequence comes from Actinomycetota bacterium, assembly GCA_013817045.1. Classification (GTDB taxonomy): domain Bacteria; phylum Actinomycetota; class CADDZG01; order CADDZG01; family WHSQ01; genus JACDDL01. Next base: position 7,448 of record JACDDL010000108.1, read on the forward strand.
CAAGATCCGGCGCGCCGTGATCTTCCAGCCGCCTCAATCCCTGTTCAGGGTTCCCCTCGTCACAGATGGTCCCTGACCTGCCCGCCGGCCCCTGGATGTCCACCTCACCAACTTGGAGGCTCGGCTCGAGAGCTCGGGAATGACGCCCTGTCCCGGCTGAGCCGATGAGGATCAGGAGGCCGGGGCTCTGCTGGTGAGGTCCAGGCCCATGATCAGGAATGGCTTCGCCCCTCCAGGGAACGCGAAGTTCGTGAGCAAGGGCACCCAGCCCCGCTTCTCATAGAGATACAGAGCACGCGTTCGGGCATCCAGCGTGGACAGCGCCGCAGTGGAGTGAGGCAGGCCACTCAGCAGCTCGTCGTGCAGCCTTCCTCCCACTCCGCGCCCCTGTGCCTCGGGCGTCAGATGGAGCTCGACCAGCTCGAAACAATCTCCCAACCACTGCTCTGCTTCCTCCGAAGGCAAGGCGGCTGCGACGACGTCGTGCCACCATTGGCCGCTACCCCCGGTATAGCCGTAGGCGACTCCGAGCACCTCTTGGCCGGAGCGGGCCACCTTGCAACGGAATCCGCTGTGCTCGGCGTGGCGGCTCAACACATTCCGGAAGCGAACGACCTCGCGGTCCGGATGCGGGTATTGCTGCTCCGCGAACGCTCGTCTGTAGACCTCTGCGATCTCCCGGCGCGCAGCCACGAAGCCCTCGGGCGAAAGATCCACTATCTCGATCTGTGGGGTCATAGCTCCCTTCTCTACCCGTGGGCACGCGCCCGACCCGCTTGGTTGCAAATCCTACGACCGGGGACCGGAGGGACCGGGGCAAGGTGGTGGGGTGGGGAATGCCGGTAGACTCTGCCTCAGTGTCACTGTCAGGTTCGCAAGGCTGTTCATGGCCAAGAAGATGAACGAGGGCAAGGGCAGGAGGGAGGCTCTCAGGTGTCTCAAGAGACACCTGGTGCGGTCCATCTTCCGCACACTCAAGGGCAGAGACGCCTGCCATCCAACCATCAACAGTGCCGCTCCGGAGTTGCATCCGGTGGCGGCTTGACATAGGAGCATCTCATGCCGGGCACAGCAGGGCCAGCAGTCCCTCCGGAGCTGCCGGAGCTCATGATCGCCGGCCCGGGCGAGCTTCACGAGGCCGATTTGGAGGCTCTGGCCGGACAGGTAATTGCCCACTTCGGCGATTTCTGGACGGCGATCCTCGAGGAGACCCTCGCCCGACTCGGACGGTTGCTCGGCGCGGCCCAGTCTCCCTATCTCATTCCCGGTGCCGGCTCGACGTGCCTCGATGCCGCGGTGCTCAACATGTTCGAGCCGGGGCAGCGGGTAGTCGTGCCCAACACGGGTTTCTTCGGGGTGCGGCTGATCGAGATCGCGACCTCCCACCGCCTCCAGGTGGTCGAGGTCCCCGTCGAGGTCGGCGCGCCGGTTGATCCCGAACGCCTGGCGGACGTCATCGGAGGAGCAGACGGGGTGCTGGTCACCCACGTGGAAACCTCCACGGGCGTCAGGCACCCGGTGGAGGCCATTGCACGGATCGCACACGATGCGGGCGCCGTGTGTGTGGTCGATGGGATCTCATCGGTTGGAGGGGAGCTCCTGGACGTCGATGCCGCGGGGATCGAGCTGCTCGTGACCGCGACTCAAAAGGGACTCGAGGCGCCACCCGGTCTCGGGGTGATTGCGCTGGGGCCCGGAGGGCGCGAGCGGATCGAGGCCCGCAGCCGCCGCCCCGAATCCTGGTATCTGGACCTTCATACCTGGGACTGGTACCGGGCCAACTGGTCGTGGCACCCCCACCCGGTGACGATGCCCGTCAATCTCGTGCGCTCCCTTCTGTCGAGCCTGCAGCGCATCGACCGGGCCGGTCTCCGGGAGTGCGTAGGCCGACGAGCCGATCTCGCCAAGCGGTGTCGTGAGGGGCTGCGTCAGCTCGGGCTCGAGCCGGTGCCGCAGGCCGGCTGCGAAGCCAATCTGGTGGTCGCGGCGTGGACGGATGACCCCTCGAAAGTGCAGAGGTCATTGCTCGAACGCGGAATCATGATCTCGGGTGGGCTCCAACCAACCTACGGAAAGGCCATTCGGGTGGGGTTGATGGGCAGAACCGCCACGACCGAGATGGTCGATCGCGTGCTCGAAGGGGTTGCGGCGTCCCTGGGCCCCGACCGCCCGGCGCGCCGATAGCGCCAGCACTAGCCTCCTATCGCCGCTTCCCGGAGTCCCCGGTAGAGCAGGGCAGGGTCACCCAGGCGGCGGCGGAGTTGCCGTTCCAACCCGGCGATCGGATACAGGTTCTGAGGAGCACGGGGGTCCTT
>JACDDL010000312.1 GCA_013817045.1 Actinomycetota bacterium
TGGGATGACCGCGGCGTGCATAAGGGGCGAGACTGGCTGCGAGCCGGCGCACGTACTTGCGCGCAGGATCAAAGGAACCGTTGGACTGAAGCGGCAACCCGCAACAATCCTGTGGCGGAACTATCACCCGATAGCCGTTGTGTTCGAGCACAGCCACTGCCATCTCGCCCAGGCGTGGCTCGAAGTAATTGGTGCTGCATCCGTGGAAGTACACGACGGTCTTGTCCGTCACGGGAGAAGGGTGACGGCGCGCCCATGTCTGGAATGTGCGCCCCGCAAACCGGGGGAGCGGAGCCTTTCGGTGGACGCCGGCGGCCCTCTCGATCACGCCCCGGACGAGACGATTGCCCAGGGCCCAGTTGACCGGCCCGGCAACCGGCGTGGCGAGGCGCCCTCCGACGCTCGGCCGGGCAAGAATTTTGTTCCGGAGCGGAACCCCTCGCTCGTCCCACAGCTTCGCTCTGGCCTTGGAGTTGATCTCGGCGATCTTGACGCCCTGGGGGCATACCTGAGTGCAGATTCCGCATCCGGAGCAGAGATCGAGCGACATGTCGGGAGAGTGGTCACCCGCGTCCCGGAAGCGTTCGGCCTGTGGACCGACGTACTTGGGGCCGGGGAACAGCGGGGTGGCGTTCGAGAAGGGACAATAGGTTTCGCAGATCGTGCATTTGATGCAGTGATCGAGCGAAGCGCGCATGGTGTCTTGCTCGAAAGGCTCAATCAGGTCTTCGATCATGCTCATCCGTTCACTCCCCCCTCCGTTCAAGTATCAGCTCTGCGGCCCGCAACCCGGTTGCCAGACTTATGCCTTCGCCGGACTTCTCCCGCCACGGTTCGGCGCCGGCAAGGGCGGCGCCGGCCACGCGGACATTGTCGTAGACGGGCTCGTGCCCCGAATCGAGCGGCCTCAGCTCGTCGTCGACCCCTATCCCCACACGGGCAGCAGGGTGAGCGGCCAGGTACTCCTCCGCCCAGCGCGGGTCGTCGTCCGGCGGCATGCCCGTGACGGGAAGATCGAAGGCGGTCTCTCGTACCATCCCGTACGAATCCATCTCGAGGCCCCGGGAGGCGAAGCCGCCCGTTGCAAGGACGAAGTCCCTCGCCCGGTAGGCCTTCGGGCGCGCTGCCGCGTCCACGATTACCTCTTCCAGGCGCTTGCCTGTTGCGCGCACTCCGATGACTCGGCCACCCATGACGACCCGGCCTCCGGCGCGGGTCAGCGCTGCGCGCAACGCGCGTGCCATGCGGTTTCCGGGCACCGATGGGGGCAGGGTTGGGATCTCGAACACCGGTACCCTCAGGGTGTCGTTGAGCTCCTGCCACACGGTGCGGGCCGAGTCGAGTCCCAACACGGCGGGGAATCCCACGGCGCCTCCGTCCAGAGAGGGCTCGAGCTCGGTAATCACCGCCTTCCGAAACTCGGTGTCCTCGAACCGGCGCGCCCACCCCATGGGGGTGACGTCGGCTTCGCCGCCGGTAGGGGGCGCCAGCGTAACGGCTCGCGCCTCGACCCGGCCGTCGTCTCCTTGCCCCAGGCGGGCACGGCTCAGGTTGTCGGCGAGGTAAGCGGGATAGAAGTCTTTGAGGGCGGCCAGCCCGACTATGGTGAACCGTCCGCCGTTCCGAAGGTCCCCCGGGGCCATTGTCTCGGGCGCCAGGGCCGATGGCTTGGGGGCCCCCACCGCCGTCGGGAGCAGGAAGTTGGCCTCGAGGCTTCCCACGAGTGCTCCGTCCGGCAACTGTGCCTTGAACCAGTCAAGGGCATCGCCGACCGCCTGTGGCCCGACCCTGGCGTAGGGATGCTCGGGGTGATTCCGGACGAAATCGGGAAGCGCCGCGGCGGGACTGGCGACGCGCTCCGGCGTATACCCGAGCACGTCCACGGTGCCGCTCGTGAGATGTGTGGCTCCGACACCCTTTGCGGTTACCGATACGTCGGCGCCCTCCTGGGCAAGCCGCAGAGCTGTCACGAGCCCGGCGGTTCCGGCGCCAACCACGAGAGCGTCGTAGACGCGCCCCGGGCCCACAGCGGTCACGTCAGGTGCTCGACGTCGAGGAGGCCCTGGAAGATCCAGTCGTCGAGCCGAGCCTGCCGCAGTTGGTCACCGTAGAGAATCGGTCTCACGCCCTTCCACCTCTCCTGCAGGAACCGCAGCAACGCGGAGTTTGCGGCGCCGTAGTCCAGCCGCTCCACGGAATGCAGTATGCCGGTCGCTCTGTAGATGCAAAACCCGCCCTGGCACGGGCCCATGGCCAGGCGCAGTGTCCGGCGGATGTCGTCGAGGTTCTGGGTGTGCCGTTGCCCCATTGCGCTCTCGAGCCGGCGCCTCGAAATGAGCTCACACTCGCAGATGAGCTGGTCGTCGTTGAGCGTCTCCTCCCGGCGCGCCAACCTCGCGCCGAGCCAGTAGAAGCGATGGTGCCCGGAGTCCGGCAAGGGCTCCTCGGCGGTGGTGCAACGCCGAGCGGTTCTCAGGTGCGCGCACATCTTGTCGACGGTGACTTCGGCCATCTTGCGAAAGGTGGTGAACTTCCCGCCTGTGATCGTCAGGAAGTGCTCGACGCCGTCCCGCTCCTTGTGGTCGATGAGCGCGAAGGCGCGGCTCATCTCGCGCGTATCTGCATCGTCCGCCTTGTCATCCTTGACCAACGGACGCGAGCCTGCCCAGACGCGCAACGCCCGGGCGCGCCGGAAGCCCGGCACCAACTTCTCGCCCTCCTCGAGCAACAGTTGAATCTCGTCTTGCGGAATTGCCACATCGTCGGGCCCGTCGGCTTCGGTGTCGGTCGTACCGATC
>JACDDL010000313.1 GCA_013817045.1 Actinomycetota bacterium
CAACGAGACGCGCCAATCGGCCGGCAGCGTCGGGGTGTCCGAGGTGCGCCGATTCGACACCCATCGATACGAGTGCGGTCCGGTCGGTCAACAGCCGTTCAACCTCCAGCGCGACGCGATCGGTCGTGGTCTCGGCGTCTGGGAGCAGAACTGCGGCGCCGGCGCCCTCGAGCACGCGCGCGTGGCGCTCCTGTTGACGGTCCCGATGGTGCGGGTAGGGGACAATGATGGCGGGCAAGCCGACCGCAGTCAGCTCGGCTACGGTGCTCGCCCCTCCGCGGCACAAGGCGAGATCGGCAACCGCATACGCTTCGAGCATGCCGTCGAGGTAGTCGATCACCCGGTAGATGAGCCCGCCGTTCAGGTGCTGCTCGACCTGCTCGTTGACGGCGCCGTAGGCCATGCTTCCCGCAACGTGCACAACCTGACGATCGGTTGCCCCCTTCCACAACTGAGCCAGACCTGCGGCGGCCTCGTTGACTCGCCGGGCTCCCTGGCTGCCGCCGAAGACGAGCAGTGTCCTCCGGGCCGGGTCCAGGTTCCATCGCTCGATCGCCCGGGCTCGCACAGCCTCCGCATCGAAGCCCACGAGCTCGACGGCAACGGGATTGCCGGTCAGCACGGCGCGCCGCCCTGCCTGACGCATTGTCTCGGCCCACGACACCGCAACCGCGCGGGCCCACGGCCGCGCCACCTTATTGGCGAGGCCCAGCACGATGTTCTGCTCGTGAAGCACGACCGGCCGTCGCAGGCTCCGCGCTGCGATGCACACCGGAAGACTCACGTAACCGCCCATGCCGACCACGACGTCTGCGGCCGAATCCGAAAGCGCCGCACGCGCCTGCATGATCGCGCGGCCGGCGAGCGCTCCTGTCGCGGGAAAACTCATTGGCCTCGACCGGTCGAAACCGTGTACATCGATGGTGCTCAATTTGAAGCCGGCGCCCGGTACGAGAGTCGCCTCGGCTCCGGTTGCCGTCCCGATGAAAGAGACAGCCTGCACAGGGCGATCCCTCTGAAGCTGTCGCGCCAATGCAATTGCCGGATTCACATGGCCCGCCGTGCCGCCTCCGGCTATTGCAACCTTCACCTTTGCGCCCGGCGAGCTCCCTGCGCGCCCGAGCTCCGACCGGCGTCTGATGCAGCCCGGACAGAGCGCGTCGCTTCGCGTCCTTTGTCGAAGAACCTCGAGACCGCGGTTCGGACCTTCGCGATCCGGGCCCCGTCCACGTTCAGGCGCGCAGAAGCCCTCTTCGGGAGGGGCTTGGCATGCCGCGCGATGCTCGTGAGGATTCCCAGTGCGGCCATAGATACAACCAACGAGGTTCCGCCGAACGAAACCAAGGGCAATGGGACACCGGTGATCGGCAGGGTGGCGGTGACCGCTCCTATGTTCACCAGAGCCTGAAACGCTATCCAGATAGTGATGCCACCTGCCATCATCATGCCGAAGCGATCACGTGATCGGCGCGCCGTGCGCACCCCGAGGTAGGTGAGAAACGCAAAGAGCCCGAGGACCAACAGCGTTCCGAACAGACCCATCTCCTCTCCGAGGATTGCGTAGATGAAGTCGGTATGCGCGTTGGGGATGTAAGACCACTTCTGTCGGCTGGCCCCGAGCCCGACGCCGAACCATCCGCCGGAGCCCATCGCGATCAGCGATTGAATCGCCTGGTACCCGGTGTTCAGCGGATCGGCCCATGGGTCCTGGTAAGCCAGGATGCGTGCTCTGCGGTAGTCCTCACTGAACGCCATGACCCCACCGACGGCGAGGGCGACTGTCCCTATGGGGATGAGGTGAAGCGCCGGTGCACCGGCCACGAACAACATGCAGATACAGATTGCCCCCAGCAAAACCGTGGTTCCTAGATCTGGCTGCAGCATCACCAACAAGGTCAACAGTCCGATGGCGGGCATGAGTGGGATCAGCGTGTGTGAAAACTTCTTGAGACAGCGCTCGGGTTTTCGCGACAGGATGTCGGCTGCAAAGAGTATGAGCGCCAGCTTCGCCAGCTCCGACGGCTGGAAGGAGAATGGACCAAGGTCAAGCCATCTGACGCTGCCTCCCCTGTGGACGCCCACACCGGGAATGAGGACTGCGATCAGGAGCGCCACGGCGAAAAGGTAAGCGCCGTACCCCCAGCCTTGAAGGCGCCTGTAGTCCCTCCATGCGAAGAACACGAATGCGCCGGTACCGACGGCCGCCCACATGAGCTGCCGCTTGAAGAAATAGAAAGACGATCCGTAGGACGTAAAGGACGTCACGGAGCTGGCGGACAAGATCATCACGAGCCCCAGGACAACGAGCGCCCCCCCGGTTATGCCCAGCAAAGCCGCCGGATTACCGGACGAGCTGCGCGGCTTCTGTTCAGCCATTTTCCCTGCCTTGATTCGGACTTTTCGGATCGCCGTCGTGTGACGCCCGGACCGCCTGCGAAAAATGATCGCCGCGCCGCGCGTAGCTCTCGTACATGTCCAGACTGGCACAGGCTGGTGACAAGAGCACGGATCCTGGCGACCTTGCCTGCTCTTTCGCCAACCGGACGGCCTGAACCATATCGGGTGCCTGCTCGACCGGGACAAGGCTCTCGAAGGTTCGGACGATCTCGGGCGCGGCCTCGCCTATGGCTACCACCGCGATCACCGGAGGGACGGTTTGCGCGAGAACCGAGAGGTCGATGCCCTTGCTGCGACCGCCGGCGATGAGCACGACGTTGTCCAGCCCCTTGACCGCGGTGAGAGTTGCATGTGGGTTCGTGGCCTTGGAATCATCGATGAAGGTGACTCCGTCCTGCTC
>JACDDL010000314.1 GCA_013817045.1 Actinomycetota bacterium
CTTCCGTGGATGGGTCATGGGGATGCTGGCTCTCCCGGGCCAGCCGGTTCACCAAGGAGAAGCCCTTTTCTGGGTTTCGGGCCGGTGACGGGCGCCGCCATCACCGGATCGGGGATGGCGCTCCCGCCCTCGGAGCTCTCCAACGCCGACCTTGCGGTGCGCCTGGGGGTCGACGAGGCCGGCATCTTCACCCGCACCGGTATTCGCACCCGGCGCGTGGCCGGTGAAGGGGAAACCACCGCTTCTCTCGGGACCGAGGCCGCTCAAGGGGCGCTGACGGCATCGGGCGTCCCGGCCGAGGACCTGGATATGGTCATCGTCGCCACATCCACCCCGGACTACCAGATGCCGTCTGCGGCATCGCTCGTCCAGACCCGGCTGAACGCGGCAAGGGCCGGCGCCTACGACATCAACGCGGCCTGCTCCGGGTTTCTCTACGCGCTGGCGCAGGGGAGCGCTTTGGTCGAGGCGGGGATGGTTGAGCGCGTGCTGGTGGTCGGCGCCGACACATTGACGCGGGTTACCGACGCCACCGACCCGAAGACAAGCATCATCTTCGGCGACGGCGCCGGCGCGGTTGTGGTCGAGAGGGTCGACGAACCCAGCAGACTGGGGCCCTTCAAGCTGCTGTCCGACGGCTCGCTGGCGCCGCTTCTCTACATACCGCCCGAAGAGGGAGTAATGAGGATGCGGGGCCGGGAGGTCTACCGCCATGCCGTCGAGGGGATGGCGCAGGCCGTCTGCGACATCCTCGAGATCGCCGGCTACACCATCGAAGATGTCGACGCACTCGTTGCGCATCAGGCGAATGCCCGCATTCTCGAGGCCGTGGCGACGCGGTTGGGACTAAAAGAGGAGCGGGTGCTGACCAATATCGAGCGCGTGGGCAACACCTCTGCCGCCTCGATCCCGATCGAGCTTGCGCTTGCCTCCGAAGAGGGTCTTCTCGCCGATGACGATGTCGTCATCGTGACGGCTTTCGGGGCCGGATTCGCATGGGGTGCGGGGGTGGTCAGGTGGGGATCCGGTCACCCGGTCGCCCAGGCAGTCTCCGGTGCCGGAACCGATGTCTGATCCGGTCGCTCTCGTCACCGGAGGCTCGCGAGGCATCGGCCGGGCCATCGCGGTCGCCCTCGCCGGGGGCGGGCGCAGTGTGGCGATCAACTATCGCTCGGGCGCCGACGGAGCCAAGGAGACGCTGCGGCTCGTCCAGGCCGCGGGCGGCGAAGGGGTATGTGTGCAGGGTGACGTGGGAGACTCTGGGGATGTCGACCGCTGCTTCAAGGAGGTCGAGGACTCACTCGGACGGGTGGGGGTGCTGGTGAACAACGCCGGCGTCAGAAGGGACGGGCTCGCGTTGAGCATGTCCGACGATGCCTGGGAGAAGGTTGTTCGTACGAACCTGTTCGGCACGTTCGCCTGCTGCAGGCGAGCGCTCAGACCGATGGTCAGGGCACGCTGGGGGCGGATCGTCAACATCACCTCGATCACCGGGCTTCGGGGCAGTCCCGGCCAGGCCAATTATTCGGCTGCGAAGGCTGGTGTGATCGGGTTGACCAGAACCCTGGCGCGTGAGGTCGCCGGAAAGGGAATAACGGTTAATGCGGTTGCGCCGGGTCTGATCGAGTCGGATCTGACTTCCGATCTCCCGGCCGAGCGCTTCGAGGCTCTGGTGTCCGAGACGCCCCTGAAGAGGGCCGGGGTGCCCGAGGATGTCGCCGGCTTGGTGGCCTATCTCTGCTCGGACGGGGCCAACTATGTAACGGGAAGCACATTTGTCGCCGATGGAGGACTTACGGCGTAGACGGGGCAGCACAACAGATCGGTGCGGAGGCTGTAGGTCCACAGCTCCAATCTGAAAACGAGAGGAGAAAGAGCATGGCCAACAGAGACGACATATTCGGTGCACTGAAAGAGGGGCTGCTCGAGCGTGGCATCGAGGAGGGCAAGATCACCTACGAGGCCGACCTCGTACGCGATCTCGGCCTCGACTCCCTCGACACGGTCGAGGTGACCATGGGCCTCGAAGAGCGCTTCGGTGTCGAGATCCCGGACACCGAGCTCGAGGACGTGGCGACCGTGTCCGATGCAGTCGGGCTGGTCGAAAAGAAGATGGCGGTTGGTGCATGACAGATGTTGTAGTGACCGGCCTCGGGGTCGTGACCCCAATCGGCACCGGGACCGAGACTTTCTGGGAGGGTCTCATGGCCCGCCGCTCGGGCGTCAGGCTCATACAGAGTTTCGACACCGAGGGGCTGGTCGTGCGCATAGGCGCGGAAGTCATCGACTTCGACCCGGTCGACCACATGCCGGCGCGCGACGTTGGGCGGTCGGACCGCTACACGCAGATGGCGATTGCCGCCTCCGGCTTTGCCTGGGCCGACTCACACAGCGAAGGGGCGCACGACCCGGAACGCTGTGGGGTGATCATCGGTTCGGGCATCGGAGGACTGGCGACTATCGAAAAAGAGCACGGTGCCTTCATGAAGGGTGGGCCCAGGCGGGTCAGCCCGTTGACCGTGCCAAAGATGATGGCCAACGCCGCGTCCGGGGCGGTCGCCATGAAGTTCGGGGTCTTCGGCCCGAACTACTCGCCGGTGTCGGCCTGCGCGACGGCCGGGCACGCGATCGGCGAGGCCTACCGCACCATCAAGTACGGATCGGCCGACGTCATGCTCGCGGGCGGAAGCGAGGCCGCGCTTACCCCCTTTGCCCTTGCGGCGTTCACCCGGATGCAAGCGTTGTCGAAGCGCAATGACGAGCCCGATCGAGCCAGTCGTCCCTTCGACGCCG